>NZ_LNUO01000090.1:0-15136 GCF_001462175.1 Psychrobacter sp. ENNN9_III | reverse complement strand
CACAGTTAAATCTGTATATATAGCAGCGATAAACATATTGAGGCCCCATGGACAGTCTACTTCCTTATTTTGAGCATGAGCTTAGTCTGTTTAATAAACAGTCAAAAGAGTTTGCCAAAAAGTACCCAAAAATTGCCAATCGGCTATTGATGGGGCATGACACGGTAGATGATCCGCATATCGAACGGTTGATACAGGCTTTTTCGCTGATTAGTGCGCGCATTAATAAAAAGCTGGACGATTCGTACGCCGACTTTACCGAATCTTTATTAGAAGTCGTGTATCCCGACTATCTTAAACCTTTCCCTTCAGTATCCATCGCTCAATTTAATCTAGGTGTACAGGGCAATGCGATGAGTGAAGCTGTCTTGGTACCTAAACATACCGCGTTCTCTACCCAAAAAATAAATGGCACGCCTTGTCAGTTTCAATCAACCCAAGACGTTACCTTGCTACCACTAGAGATCGATGCTGTCAGTTTTGAGACCCATCAAGAAGTGTATGACAATCAGCATGGACTGCTCAATGGTTGTATTAGTATTAAGTTTAAAGGTCTTAACCCAAGCTTTAATTATCAAGCGTTACAGGAACACTCGCTGGATTTATATATAGATGAAGATGCCAGTCAAGGTACTAGCCTGTGGGACTTGCTATGGTGTGATGTCAGACAAACTCATCTCCACGGTAGTCAAGTTAATAAGGTAGTTGGCAGTCCGTTTGAAATAATTGGCTTCGATCCTGAGCAACAGATTTTGCCGACGCACAGAGTGAGTAATGCGGCTTCCGCTTTATTAAAAGAATACTTTTATTTTCCAGAAAAATTTAACTTTCTGCGCTTAAATCTTGGTCATGCTTGCCCTGAACTAAAAATTGATAGCAGTGGTTTTGAAAAATTGATAGCATGGTTTTGAGATTCGTTGTTATTTCAAGTTTGATAAAAAGAACACTATTCGCCTAAAAAACCTACAACAGCTGAGTGCAAGCAGTATCAAGTTGTTTTGTACGCCAGTCGTAAATCTATTCAAGGCAGCAGCCAAGCCAATTCAAGTGACTCATCGTTCTATCTACTATGACTTAGTGCCCGATACCCGCGCGCTCTTTCAGCATGAAATCTATGAGGTCAATAAAGTCATAGAGTCCAAACAAAATGATAACCGTTTAGTACAGCGTGAGTATCATCCATTTTATGCGCTGAATCATTATGAGCAGCAAGATGAAGGTCGTTATTATCATATTAAGCGTGATAAGGATATGGCTGAATTTAAGCAGGGTTTTGAATATCAGATTATGTTTGTAGAAAAGAGCCGCGAAGATTTGTCAGGTGCGGTCAGTATGAGTGCTTCTTTGCTATGTACTAATAGAGACTTACCTGCGCAAGTGGTGTTCGGTCAAAGTCGCGGTGATCTGTTTAGTGAGGGTATGACAGGATTTAGTAGTCTGTCATTGTTAAAGCAACCAACCAGAACCGCACGTTTTGCATACACTGGTGAAGAGCGCTGGCGACTGATATCACTAATTAGTTTAAACTTTTTATCACTTGCCGCCCAAGACGCTGAGCTGATGAAAGAGTATCTATCACTGTACGACATTACCCAATCAGCCTCAAATAAACTTTTGGTCGAAGGCATTGTCTCTGTTGCGACCAGTATTAAAGCTCGGCGTATTCAACGTTTGCCACAACCAGGATTTGTGCGTGGAACCGAGATTGATATTCGTATTAATCAAAAAAACTTTGCTGGTGTTAGTATCCGTCAGTTTGCCCATTTACTGGCTCATGTTTTTGGTTATCACGCCAGCTTAAATAGCTTTGTTGAAGTTGTCATTAGTGATGCCGTAACCAAAGAGGAGATATATAGATGTCAGCCACGCAGTGGTCTCAGTCCTCTTATTTAACGGATCTAATCGCTACGCCGCAAGCCTACGATCTATTGCAGGCGTTACGTTTGGTTCATCATGAAGCCAGTATGGGGCATGCATCTATCGAGGTGCGCTACCGTGCATCATTGTCTTTGGCGTATCCACAAGCCGAGATTGAGTCGATGTCACTAATCGCACAAGACAACATGGACGACAATGCTAATCAAATAAATGCCAGTCAAGTAAAGGTTAGACAATTAGAGGTTTACCCATCGGTCATCGGACTTACTGGCCCAATGTCTGTCTTACCAGCGATGTATACCGATCAGCTAGCATCGAGAGTACATCATGCAAAAGATAAAGCGGCACCAGAATTTTTAGACTTGTTTAACCATCGTCTGACTGATTTGTATGTCCAAGCGAGCTGGTTTTATAATTTGCCGTTGCAATATGAATTAAACGATAAAAAGGACAGCTACCTTTTAAGTCTGCGAGCGCTTGCGCGTCAGCCCAAGAAATTGACGGCAATAGACAGCTTGATTGCCTATGCTGGCATGATTGCCCCAGGACGTCTGACGGCCGATCAATTAGCACATGTATTGTCACAGTTTTTGGATAGCACGGTCAGTGTTCAGCAGTTCGTTCCTGAATGGTTTGATCTACCAGCTACCGAACAGACAGCGCTTGGTGGGCAGTATGCAGCGCTTGGTGTGTCAGCATTTTGCGGCGCGCGTGCCGTGCAGTTCGACAGTAAGATTAGGATAGTATTTCATCAATTGGATGCTAAGCGCTATCTCAGATTGTTGCCAGCAGGCGATATGTATCGAGTCATCATTGATTTTATTCGTAAATGGTGCGGTGTGTGTTTGGCGGTCGAGATGCAGCTAGAGCTGGACCGCCAATATATTAAGCCCTTGTCGTTATCTGAAGAGGGTTTTGGTGGTTTGGGGCGCGGTGGTTTTTTTAATATCGCAGTGGTTTGGGGCGCGGTGGTTTTTTAATATCGCAGCCTGCTACTCAGCATCATGACGACACCCGTTATGCGTTACCTATTCAATGAAAGTTATAGCACAGTAAGAGGGTTCACAAGAAGAAGGTTATAGATCAGGAAGACAAGCATCAACCCTCGCCAATTCAGTTAGAGAGTTGTCAGTTAGAAAATTGGAATTGGGTTTATAAATATAATTTTAAATCAAATGAGAATGTTAAAGGAAAAGATTTATGAGCCAACTAAAAGCTGTTATTACCCGTTTAAGTCCAAGCTGTCGACAGTGTTTGCAGCAGGCAGCTAGGCTTTGTATCAATAACGGGCATCGCGAAGTCGATACCATCCACTTGCTACATGAACTCATTGCCACACCAAACAATGACGTGGATCAGATATTAAAAGTTAGTAAGATTAATCAACAGCTATTATTATCGGAGATAGCAGATTTACTAACTGGTTTTAGTCAGGCAACAGGCTCAACTCCTGTATTTAGTCAGGGCTTGATGGCTTTGTTAGAAGATGCGTGGGAGTTAGCGAGCAGCCTACATGGACAAAGTGAGAACAAAAACAGTCCGCTAGAAATTCGCTCAGGTCACATACTATTAGTTCTATTGGCTTATGAGCGTTACCAGTCACTACTCAAAACTTTGCCGGAGCAACTACAGTATATCGATCGCTTTACCCTCAAGGACGATTATGATCGCCAATGTTTCGGTAGTACTGAAGGTAGTGGCTCAGTTAAATCAGACAAAGCTGCGTTAAATGAGAATGCCAATTTCGGTAGTAGTGAACTTGATGGTTCAAAGCTTGATGGTACTGATTCTGATAACAGTCACGATCAATCAGATATAAGCCAGACCACCAAGCAGCCCACACCTGCCTTGGATAAATATACTTATGACCTAACCGCCAAGGCCAGTGCTGAACAAATAGACCCAGTCATTGGTCGTGAGTTTGAGATTCATCAACTGATCGATATTTTGATTCGCCGTCGCCAAAATAATCCTATCTTGACGGGTGAGGCAGGCGTTGGTAAAACTGCTGTGGTAGAAGGTTTGGCACAAAAGATAGTCGCCGGTTATGTCCCTGATCAATTAAAAGATGTGACGATACGCAGTCTCGACATGGGGCTACTGCAAGCAGGCGCAAGTGTCAAAGGTGAGTTTGAAAATCGCTTAAAGCAAGTCATCGAAGAAGTTCAAGCCTCATTACACCCAATTATCTTGTTCATCGATGAGGCGCACACGCTTATCGGTGCTGGCGGGCAGGCTGGTCAAAATGATGCTGCAAACTTACTTAAGCCTGCACTGGCTCGCGGTGAGCTAAGAACGATTGCTGCTACTACTTGGTCAGAGTACAAAAAGTACTTCGAAAAAGACGCTGCCTTATCGCGCCGCTTCCAAGTCGTCAAAGTAGATGAGCCTGATATCGATACAGCGGTCGCGATGATTCGTGGTTTGAGTGCCAAGATGCAGGAGCATTTCGGTATATTAATAGACGATGATGCGCTACAAGCGGCGGTCGAGTTATCAGCACGTTATATCAGTGACAGACAGCTACCCGATAAAGCAGTAAGCGTGTTAGATACGGCAGCTGCACGCGTAAGCTTATCAAAGACAGCCATGCCCAATCAGCTTGATCGACTAAAAGCTAAGGGTGTACAGCTAGAGCAACACATTAATAATTTGAGTCAGCAGCTTGAACGTATTGGCGGTGTTGATGAAAAAGAAAAAGTTAGCCAACAAATTGCCATACTCGACGAGCAGCGCCAGACGAATCAACAAAGCATTTCTGATATGACGAGCCGCTGGCAGGAGCAACGCCAGCTTAATGATCAACTTGATGCGCTCAACCAGCAGTTGAATAGCGAGCTAGATGACTCTAATACTCTTAGTGCAAAAGCGCGCTTAGAAAAACAAGTAGAGTACCAAAATATTGAGCAGCAATTAAAACAAGTACAAGAAACGCAACGTCTTATACATGCTGTACTAGATCGTCAGATCATCAAACAAATTATCTCAGATTGGACAGGTATCCCGTTAACGGATATGGCAGGTAACGAAAAAAACCACATATTGACCTTGGCTGATACTTTGCAAGAGCGCGTCATTGGACAAGACCATTCTGTTGCCGCTATCGTCAAGCGTATTCATACAGCGAAAGCACGCTTAGATGATCCTAATCGTCCGCAAGGCGTGTTCTTATTAGTAGGGCCAAGCGGCGTTGGGAAGACAGAAACGGCATTGGCACTATCTGAAGTATTATATGGAGGAGAGCGTAATCTAATCACGATTAACCTGTCCGAATATCAAGAAGCTCATAGTGTAGCGTCTTTAAAAGGCTCGCCACCAGGCTACGTTGGTTATGGCGAAGGGGGCGTATTGACTGAGGCCATCAGACGCCGACCTTATAGTGTTCTATTACTTGATGAGGTGGAAAAAGCCCATCCGGATGTCTTGGATTTATTTTATCAAGTGTTTGATAAAGGGGTAATGGAAGATAGCGAAGGGCGCATAATCGACTTCAAGAATACTCTTATTTTGCTGACCAGTAATATTGGTTCCTCTACTATTATGCAGCAATGTATCAATACTGATCCTACTGTTACTGATTTTAGCTTACCCGACAGTGACAGCCTAAAACAAGCAATCAACCCGCATTTGTATAAAGCCTTTAAACCAGCATTTTTGGGCCGTCTGACGGTGATACCTTACTATCCGTTGACTGATGACGCGCTAGCGGAAATTATTCGCCTTAAGCTAGATAAAATCACTGGTCGTATTCGTGATAATTACGATGTCCCTTGTATCGTCGATCCTGAGGTTATTGAGCTAATTTTATCGCGTTGTCATGAAGTTGACTCTGGTGCACGCAATGCGGACGCTATTATCAGTCATACGTTGCTACCGCAGCTGGCAGGTCAGCTACTTGCTCATGATGATAGTCAAAGTGTACTGAAAAAGATTACGGTATTCGTCGATGAGAATGACGATTTTGCTTATCGTCTCGACTGCGATGTTATTGTGGCTCTCAATCAAATGGCGCAATACAGTGAAGATGAGACTGAAGCTAATTCTGACACTGAGAATACTACTAATATTAATTCAAAAGGCCAGCTTGAAAGTAGCAGTAATGATCAAGTCAATACAGCAGCAATCAAGCAGCTGACTGCAAAACAGGTGGCTAGCAAAAAGACCTCTACAAAAAAAGCTACTACCAAAAAGACTCCAGCGAAAAAAACGGCAACCAAAAAGATTACTGAAGAGGATTTATCATAATGAGTGTTGACCATTCTTCGTTACCCAGCATAGAAACTCTTATAGCGCCTATTGCAGATAGTCATCAAGGCGTCGGTGAAGACCTGACCTTTGATCCACGCATTGATGCTATCGTTGCTGCCCGTCAAGAAGATGATCCACTGCTGGCGCAAGGCAATTGGGTCACTGAACTCAAAGTCGCTGATTGGGACTTTGTGAAAACTCAATGTACAGACTTGCTGACTGATACCAGTAAAGATATGAAGCTAGCATTATGGTATGTCGATGCGCTCAGTCATACCGATCATCTAGCAGGCATTAGTCATGGGTTACGCTTGCTACAGGAACTAAATGATGAGTATTGGCTCACCATGTATCCACCACTAGATGGTGAAGACGATAGTATGGATATCAGAGCAGGTTTGCTCTCGTGGTTCGTCAAGGCTTTAACAGATGATCTCAAGCAACTACCGCTCTCTGATACTAAGATTGGCAATTATAATTATAATTACTATTTGACCGCTCGTGACCATGATAAGCAGCGTCAGCAAAATCCAGATAGTGAAGCCAGTAATCAGTTAACACTTAGTGATTATAACCAAGCTATTAAGAACAGTAGCGAGTCTTGGCAACAAGCCTTAATGACTGAACTTGGTAATATAACTACTCAGTGGCAGACCTTAACTGATCAGCTTAACGATCTCATGGGTATGGATGCTCCGGTTTTTGCGCCGGTGACTGATTTATTAATTGCACTCAAACAACATTTGCACCCGTTGATACCTGAACAATTTGATAACGCAAACAAAACTATTCAAGAGGGTATAACTGATGCGAATATCTATGATAATAGTAATGAGGATGTGACATCAAGGAGTGCTGGGCAGCCATCTGCTTCAACAAACGCCGTGTCAACTAGCTTTAATCCTACCAATCGCGATCATCAAAGCAACCGTCGGCAAGCACTTAAACTGTTAGGGCAAATACAAGACTACTTTGCAACCAATGAGCCGCACAGCCCAGTGACGTTTTTACTTGGCCGTGCCATTGATTGGGCAGATATGCCACTGGACCAGTGGCTCACTCATATTATTAAGAACGAAGATCAGTTAGCGATGCTCTCTGACATGATTGGTATTCAGCCCAAACGTGAGTCATCAGATGATAGCTATTGATTCGTTTGTTAATTGGACAGTTGGTTGGGATGTACTAGAGGTTGGGCTGTTTGTTAGCTTGTAGTCTATCCAGAATATTTACACCTTGTCATTTTAAGCTTTAAACCTTGGACTTAGAGAGAAGGGCACTTTATGGTATGGACTCAAACAAAGCGGCATGTGCAACTGAGTAGTGCTCATCCTGATATTGCCACCAGTCTCATTCAGCAGGCTGACTTGGTTGAAAGCTTACTGGGGTTGCCTTTGCCCGACAGCGTTTGGGGTAAGCCTGCGCTTATGCCAACGCCTGACGCTTATCCAAGCCCTTATCATCAAGATCAACGAGCGCAGACCTATCAACAGCGTCAGCTCGCTCTGTTTTGTGGCTACCGTATTAGCATGACTTTACTGCATCCCCAAGCAGGAATGGATATAAAGCAGTGGCTAGGGCAAAGTCTTGCTATTCACTGGCATACGGCTGATACGCTACTGCCGAGCCAAATTCGCCACGGTATCATCACTGAAGTCATCGCTTTAGGTAGCAACAGTGGTATGGCCGCCTACCGCATCATCTGTGAACCAGCTCTTAGTCAGCTACGCTTAAGCAGTCACAACCGCCGTCACCATCATTTAAGTCTAAGTGAGCTTATCAAAGATATTATTAGCCCATATAACATAAACGTTGAGATTGACGAGCGCTTAAGTAGCGCCAGCAATTACCATATACAGCACAGCGTCCAATATAACCAAACGGATCTGGCTTACTTAATCCAATATCTCGCTCTATACGGCATCACTGGCTACTACCGTCATGAGGCGGACAAGCACACCCTAGTGCTCATTCCCAACGACCATAGCGACTTACGTCCAGATCATAACGATATCCAGAGTATCCTTAGTCAAAACCCCGCCAGTCTCGCCGATAGACAAGACCGTATCACTGCCATATACCCACAAATAGCCCAGCACACCCAGCAAAGCCAGCTCACCCGCTATGACAATCGATTAGTAGGCACCTATACTGGCAACAGCACCAGCGAGCAAGCCATAGATACAGACAGCCCAAGCAGCCACAGCCGCTTCCTGCACAGTCATAGCTACCTAAATGACGACGGACTAACTGCGCTTGCCACCCGCTATCAGCAGCACGCCCAACAACATGCCAACCTTGGCAGTCTAACCGGCAATATTCGCCATCTGAGTCTACCAAGCGCCCATTTCATCAGTGGCAACCCGTATCTCACCGAACCAATAAGCCTAGTCTCCATTCACCACAGTATCAACAACCACATACCAGTGGACTGGCTTGGACATGCGCCCTTTGACCCGATAACCTTGCAGCCCAATACAAACCATGCACATGATAATGAAAACATCCATCAAATCACAGCCTGCTATATCCCATATCCGCATCACCACCATATCCCTTTGGTGAGCAGTTAAGCGAGCTTGGCGCACCGCATCCCAGTCTCACAGGTCTGATGAGTGCCAGTATCGTTGATACCGCCAGTGGCAGCGCCGTAGACACTGACCGCAATCACCGCGCCCACATCCGTTTTCATTGGGAGGATACAGACAGCACTGAACAATGCAGCGACAATAGAAACGACAGCGCCCAATGGATACCCATCGCCAGCCACTTAGTCGGTGATCACATGGGACACACCCAGCCTTTGCGTCACGGACAACACGTCCTCATTGACTTCATCGGTGGCGACCTGACCCATCCCATCATTATTGGCAGCACCCACAACGGCCAAGGCAACGATAACGCCCAACACAACCGCATCGCCAGTGACACAGACTTTATCGACGCCACTAGTCCCGCTTGGTTCATCAACCAAAGCCATGCCCATCCCATCGACGGCATCAAAACCCAAAGCATTGACAGCAGCCGCACCGGAGAAGCGACTAAAGACAGCACCACCAACGGCTACAACCAGCTCATGTTTGACGCCCACCCAAACAGTCTGCAAATCAATCTCTATAGCAGCAGCTATCAATCCAGCTTGAGCTTAGGGCATCTCTACCAGCACAGCGACCACACCCGAGGTCAAGCGCGTGGACAAGGCATCAGTCTTGAAACTGAGGCTGCCGCCAACGTCCAAGGCAGCACAGGTATTCATATCAGTAGCAGTCAAACTGCCAGCCAAGCATCAAACGCTCATATGAGTCACAGCAGCCATGGCAAACTGCAAACCGCTGATCAGCATCAACAAGCTTACGCGCAGCTAGCTGACACCCATCAGCCAGTTGGACTAGAAGGCAATGCTAGTAACAAGCAAAGCGGCAATAAAGCAGACAGTCAAACCTTCTTTGCCGAATTTAGCCAAGACACCAACGACAACAACTTAAATGAATCTGGACAATGGCAACAGCCGCATGTATTGATCGACTCCCAGCGTCATCTAGCCCTATTAAGTGGACAACACAGTCAGCACACCAGCACGAAGAGCACGCACAGTCATGCGACAGGTAGTACTCACCATCATAGCCAAACGCAGATGAACCAGTTGGTGGCAGGCGACATTCACTATTACTCAAACAAAGCACAGACCCATACCGCCGCGTACGGCGATGTGACATTGCACGCCCATCAAGATGAGATGCGTCTGGATAGCGAGCAAGTGCTACGTATCCATAGCCGCGATAGTATTGAGTTTATCGCCCCTGATACGTTGACGCTAAAAGCGGCAGGGAGCGGTATTGAGATATCGGGTGGTAATGTGACGTTTATTACGCCCAAGCAAGTTGGGTATAAAGCGAGTAAGGTGGATTGGGGGAGTGGGGGTGGACGTGGTCCAACGATTACCATGCCTCAAGATGAGCTTGCCGACTGTGCTGCCAAGACTGGTAGTGCTGGTAATAAAGGTGGAGCAGTCTAAGCATGCTAATACCAAAAGTAGAGTTCCTCGATGATATTCAAGCGACCGACGCTTATCAAAAGCAACTTAAGGCTTTATATCTAACAGTCTCTGATAATCAATATCAAACGCTGACGGTCCTTATCGATCTAAATACTTACGGTACAGCCGTCTTTGATTTATTGGACTGCGGCATAGATTTGCCATTTAAGCGCATCAAACGCATTCATCATAGCTTTAGCGATGATTTGGCACTTATTGAGATGTCACTAGATAGTAGTAAAGGTCAACGGCTACTTGAGCAGCTACTGGCATTGGCACTATATGAAAACACCTATGATATATCTGGTCATCCGCATCCACGTAGTGTCTGTCTATGGTTGTTTGACCAACCAATCACTAAAACGCTCAAACATAGTATATATCTGATAGGACAGGCGTATGGAATGGGGACAAAAAAGCGTCGTTATTTGCGCTATTGGGATCCTAGAGTCATGGCTCTATTAACACATCTGTGGACCGATCAACAAAAGCTACAAGTATATAAGTTGGGCTTATCTCACATTTGTTATGTGGATTGGAATAATGAAATGAACGTACTAACGTTTCCGACACTCAATGAAGTATATCCATCTAATACGGAAGTGGAGTTAGAGCAGCTCCAGCCTTTACCTTTTCGGTTCAGTCAGCAGCAGTGGCAGCTGCTTGGGCAAGCGGAGTGGATAAATATGATATTGCGGCAACTGAAAGAACGAATAGTGATTAACACTCAATCCTATAAAACTGTGATGAACCAAGCATTACTTATTGTTCAACGTCAAACTACGCAGCAGCAAGCAGTTAAGAATATTGTTGAGAGTTTAGAGCAGCCTAGAAATCAGGGAGTAGGGAGATGAGTAGTGACTTAAGTTTTATGGATAGATTGATAAATAATCATAGAAGTTACCAAGACAAAAAGAAATCCGAGCCTGTAGTATTAGAGTACAACTATGAGATTCCAATTAAAAGCGATGAGCCGTCCGTAGAAGTGCTTGCAGATAAAATAACAGTTATCGCAGAAACGAGCTGTTCTTATAAGTGCGGAAAAGTTGGCATACCGATTTTACCTGTAGTATTGAGTAAAACAGACTATAAAATATCGCCAAGAGACGAGCGTTACTTTTCCCATTCTATTACCCCTATACCATCCAGTCACAATGCGGTTGCAAGCCTACCCACTCATTCTTATTTATACTGTTATGTAGAAGATAATGAAGGTTGTTATTGGTATGAATATTACACAGGGTCTGATGGTGCACTAAAAGAAAAAAGACGTTTGTTTGAGGAGGATTTTGTAGAAGATATTAATCGGTCTGGACAGATACAAGTCCAGAATATAGATGAGTCTGATAGCAATGATATTGACGAAGGAGCACAGCCATTTAATTGTACAGAAAAAAATCATAGTACGTTGGATAGTAAATTTATTACTTTGCTTCAAGGAGATATAGCATGGTTGATGGTCAGTCATGTAAAACTGAGTAAAGCCACATTAAAAAAAATATGTTGATAACAAAGAGCTACGTAATAAACGCATGCAAAAGTTCATTGCCGATGACTTAACTGGCAATAAAAATACCGTTAATATGAGCACTAGTGAAGTTGGATATATAAAGAGTTTTTCTCAACGCAAACAGCTCACTCAAGATGGAGATATTGCAAGTAGAGTTGATGTATCAGAGCAAAGTGGAGGCAATGATATAGTAGGAGGTACGGTAGCCGCTACAGCGCTTTATAGAAGCATGGAGAGGAGTATTGAAGAATACGGTGAAGCTCTTGCTTTAGAAATTAAACCCATGATGGTTGCTCTACACGATCCTGTAGGCGAAGTATTAGCAGCAGCAGAGAAGCGAAATTATCTACTCAAAAAACTTGATGATGCTCAAAAAGATAAAGGTAAAATCCGAGAGCAAGTCAATGCCATTATTATCGACAATATCCGAAAAAGTTTAGAAGCCAGTGTTGAGTACGATTCAACTGTACCGCAAGCGCCTAGTACTATGGGTTATCATATAACAGGTCGCAATGAGATCAGCCAAAAAAATAATAATAATAAAAACATTTATAACTATATCAATCAAGAAAAATTCCAAGCTGTCCTAGAGGAGGCAAAAAAGAGCCGTCAAGACAAAGCCGCTATTGCCGCTGCACGACAAACCTTTGTCGAGGCCATTACAAATCCAGAGTTTGCTAGGGTAATGCGTGAAGACTTCCCTAAAAATGATGAGGACAGTCATGTAGGTTACGCGCAAGTTATCGCCCAAGCCATTCAAGGCATCGGTATTGACGAGAGTAATATCGGCATACCTGACAGCATATGGGCAGACTATCAGCCTGAGCAAGCATCTGGCATGAGTGCCAAGCAAGAGTTTGAACAATCGCTACTACCTTGTATCACAGGCGATACTTCTATAGAGGACAACTGGCTAATAAAAGCACTCATTGGTCTGGATCAAGAAGACATCAACAGAATGCAAGACGCACCAACCTTTGAAAACCTAGCCCGAGCAAGCGACTTTGTCGGTACAGCGACGAACTGGGCAATGGCATTTAAAGCTGAAAAGCAAAAACAGAACATTAAAGCCAATATAGCTCATGATATTCAGCGTCTCAACGATCTTGCTAACTACAAAGCGCAAGTCGTACAAACTCTAAGTAGTAACATGGCACATATAAAAGACAACCATAAACTGCTCTACAAACTTGATCTGTGGTCACAAGCTACTGTGCATCAAGCTACAGAGTTTAAACTGGCGCAAAGAGTTCTAAAGTATAGTCCAAAAGCCGTACTTAAATGGAGCGAGCAGCGTCTGAGTCGGTCTATTAATAAAGCTAAACCCCATGCCACGCTACTACCAGCCAGTATCGACAATAGAGTTGTCAGTAGCGCCTCCTCAGTCCAAACACCAATTGCTATAGATTTAGTAAACTCACATGGTGTGAATCAAACAGCTCTGGATATATTTGATAAATCAGCTAATGGTAATGAGCACGCTCGTACTGTAGTCACTATGTATGCAAGCGAAGATATCGCACGTACCACGCAAACCATTAATGAAGACATAACTAGACAGGTCACTCAGCTCAACAGCGATCTTGACCCTATAAATGGTCAGTATAGTCAACTTGAGCGCCAATCAGCAGGTAAAGCGGCACTAGTATCAGTAGGTATTGGGCTGTTTCAGCTGCGTAGTATTTGGATGGGCAAGAGCAGTCTTAGCAGTATGACGCGTAGAGGCGATCGGGCGGGTCTTGAGTTTATGACCGCTTATGCTAGTACGACACTTGTGCTCATGACTGCCAGCCTAGATGTTGCCAATGCGGGACTACAGATGAAAGCGGCGCGTAATGCATGGGTGGCAAGGCTTAGTTTAAGCGTGGGTGTGCTTGGGGCAGTCGGTGCAGGATTTGAGGTGTACAGTTTACTTACAAGTCTTGAAAGACATATGGAGAATAAAAGTGGTATCAGTGAAAGAGCTACAAACATAGCAATTGGCTCAGCACTTACAGCAGGTGTAGCAGGTCTTGGCTATGGCACATTGGTATTTGCAAGCGCAGGTGCTTTTGCATTACCTTGGCTGGGCGCTATCATAGCTATTGCATGGGGCGTTAGCTTAATCGCTCAATGGGTCGCGTTCCGCTATGACAAAGGTCATATATTGCCCGTTCACTATTGGTTAGATGCTGGCATCTTTGGCAATAAGTCTATGCTAAATGACGAGTATCCCAATAATCCGTTTAAGATACAGGCAATGAGTAGCCTTGAGCAAGATATGCACGCTTACTCCTTAGCTTTAACTGAGATACAAGTTAATCCAAGGTTTGCAACAAGTACTGCTGATTTTAGACAAACATTATCAGGACAAATAGAGATAACATTAAGTCAATGGAACGATAATAGTGAGCTTGTCGTAGAGTTTATCGGTATCGGCAATCAAGAGCTGGGACTAGATAGAAAGTCCTTTAGCATAGAGACGCTTAAGCGACAAAACAAAGCCATGATCACCGAAGCAGGACTACAAGTTACCTTAGACATCCCTAAAACCAGTCACTTTCAAGCGCAATATTTAGGCTCATACAAAGAAGGCACACGAGACCCCAATAAGATACAGCAAATGCAAGAAGCTAAAGAGAGAGCACAAGCTAATCCTAACCGTCAGATTGAACAGTTAAGAGTGGTAGTTTTGTACTCACTAAACCCAAGTATGAATCCATATTATCAACTGCGTACGACGGTGACCAGCTAATAGAGATAAATCAATGATTGAAGACAAACATAGTCAATTTGCCAAACACATTAATGAGTTGCAAGAAGTTCTTGAAAGCCCTTATAGCAGCAAGATAGATAAAACGTTATTAAAAGATAGCGAGGATATCGAGCACCTAAATAAAGAAATTGCTAATATTAATCCCGACTACTTAACTTTTTTTCCTAGCTATTTTTGGTATTGGTATTTTGGTATTGGCTGGGTTTATTTTTCTACTTTCATGTTTCTTATTCTTTTTACTAATGATCTTTTAAATTTACAAAGTTCTAATATACCTCTATTATTACTAGATATTTTTATAGCATTATTTGTATTTATTCCGTCCTGTACACCTCTAATTCTACTTCTCTATCAACTTATAAGAAAACATCCATACCGTATACAATACTACTTCTTAAGAGAAGAGCAAAAAGTCGCTTATTACTATCGCCCTTCACTACAGTTTTTTAAACCTTTTGAGTTAAAGATAGTAGATTATAAAGACCTCATTCCTGAAATACACACCATCAAAAATAATACTGCTTATACGCCGCTAAACTTATATATTGCCGACCCTAAGACAGGGAATATTACGCATCATATCAAACCACATGATGTCAGTGTTGACCCGCGTGTACATTGGGCATTTATTCGCACCTACATGGAAAGTGATGCCAAAGACTTACCGATAAATCCTGAGTTCTGCGAAGCTTATCCCGCTGATACCAGT
>NZ_LNUO01000009.1:0-14773 GCF_001462175.1 Psychrobacter sp. ENNN9_III | reverse complement strand
ACTGCTGAACTCGCAGCAGTTTTTCATATTAGTTTTTCATTGAATTAATGCTTATTAAACATACTAGATGTTAGGGATAATGAGATAAATACCTACTCTTAGCTATTTATTTTTGGTGTCGTCTTGAGTTGCGTTACCACCAAGCTCATTGTCGTCTAAAGGAGCAGTCGTTGCTTCTGCTAAGCTATCTGGAATATTATCTTCGCTAGGATTGATGTCTTCTGCAAGTTTCTCAATTTTCTGTTCTTGTTTGTCCATATTTTGCTTTGATTTATTCATGATATCTCCCTTAAACCATTTAATAATAATGAGTACTAACCATCGCTTGGTTAATACTCATGGTGCAGAATTCATTTAACAACGCTATATTGAGCTACAAAAAGCTCTAGTTATCATCTTTAGCATTTTCTAAGTTATCTGCAATACGATCTGCTGCAGCTTCAGTATCCTCAGTATGATTGTCTTCAGTTTGGCTCTTAAGTGCTGCAGTTGCTGACTCAGAACGTTGTTGTTCAATTTTGGTATCGTTTGGATTAGGATTGGCCATAATAGTTTCCTTAGTTAATGTAATTTTAGTTTTAAACAAAAATGCTTACTGTCTATTTTCTAAAGTAGTTAATCGATTAAGATAATGCTTTATCAATAGCTTCAACGAAGTTATCAATGTCATCTGGATTACGAGAAGTAATTAAATTACCATCTACTTGTACCGTTTCATCGATAAAATTTGCACCAGCATTTTCTAAATCTGTTTGCAATGAATGATAAGCGGTTAGGTTTTTTCCCTTTGCGATGCCAGTATTAATAAGTACCCAAGGCGCATGGCAAATGACTGCTAATGGCTTTCCTGCCTCATACACAGCATTGATAATACTGTGAGCTTCTTTATTGCCGCGGATAGTATCCGCGTTTACAGTCCCACCTGGCAGCACTAAAGCATCGTATTCATCAGCTTTTGCCTCATTGGCGAAAATATCAGCAGTAAAAGTATCGCCTTTATTGACGTCCTGATTCATGGCTTGAACTTCTTTATCTTTGTTAGTTGTAATCAAGATCGTTTTATAACCTTTCTCTTTTAATTGGTTATTGACGTCTTCATACTCAGCTTGCTCAAAATTGTTATGTAGTAAAAAAGCGATGGTTTTCATACTATTCCTTATCTTGATAATTGTGAGTTTATACAAGCGAATTGGCTATTAACCATAATTTCCTAACTATTTATTATTATTAAATACTTGTTATTATTGGCTGTCTGCTAATTTTAATCAGCTCTGACGCTTTACTAGTACAACGTTTCCTGTTGAAAATATTTTTTATTATGTTCCTTGTAAAAAGCGTCTTCTATCGTCCTTTTTTATTATTGGTTTGAATTTTTATTGTTATCCTTCAGTTTATAATTTTAATTATTAAGCCGTCTCACTTTCCCTAGCTGACTTAATCAATGTACAAAAAAAACAGGCTTCACCATAGGCGAAACCTGCAATAAAATGTGACGATATGTGATTAGTGTAAACTGTTAGTAAGTCATTCAATGATTATCTATGAAGTACTTTAGAAAAGTAACATTAACGTTGAATTAACTTCTTTGGCTGCAAGCGCCCATTGAGGCTAACAGCGCCTAAACCCAAGAATTGACCTTGCTCATTTATTAAACGAATATCTATCGGTATTTCATGCTCTGGTATTTGCGTATTGCCAGAGCCATTAGATTCCTCGTGAGTAACTTTATCGCTATTAAATGATAGCTTGTTACTAACTTTGTCTAAAATATAACCCCTAAGCTCATCCGTCAATTGTGCAAATACGTTTAAGCGTTGACCCATATGAATGCGTTTACATTGCTCAGCTGTCAACATCAGCGTCATATTTATATCGATGCACGCATCCACTGGCATCAACTGTGTTTGGCGACTATCCAACGCTTGTGCTTCTAGTGCCGGTAAGGTAACTGCATTAACAATATCAAACTTGCCAACTTTTAAGCGCCGCAGTGCTGACAGATGTCCTAATGTCCCCATTGCCTTAGCGATATCTTCACCAAGTACGCGTACGTAAGTGCCTTTGGTACAAGTAACTATCAACTGTATTTTTTCATTATCAAGCGCTTTTAAATCAATAGTCTTGATTTCAATGTCTCTTGGTGAACGCTCTACTTCGATACCAGCTCGTGCATATTCATAAAGTTTTTTGCCATCTTTTTTTAGCGCAGAATACATCGGTGGTATTTGCTGCTGAGCGCCCAAAAACTGCTGTGCGATTTTCCCTAACTCTGCCTCATCAAACTTTGGCACAGGCATTGTCTTAACAATCTGGCCCTCTGCATCACCAGTATCAGTCTGACTACCAAGTAAAATAGTCGCTTGATAAGTTTTATCCGCATCCAATTGATAGTGGCTAAATTTTGTGGCTTCACCTAAACAGACAGGTAACAAACCAGTTGCCATGGGATCAAGCGTACCAGTATGACCCGCTTTTTTACTATTATGGTTTGGTGATTTAAAAAGATATTTTACTTTTGATACCACTTGCTGTGATGTCATGCCATAAGGCTTATCGATTAAGATAACCCCTGAGACTTTTACCTTATCAGTTTGCTTAGGTGGAATAGACATAATATTGGCTTACTCGTCATTCTCGTTTTGTTCAGTTTTACTGACGGCTTGATTAATCAAGTCCATCATGTAATTGCCACGCGCAGTTACTTCATCATAATGAAAACGCAAACGTGGCGTAGTACGCGTTTTTAAACTATGGCTAAGCTCAGTACGTAAAAAACCTGCCGCTTTATTAAGAACTTCTATGCTTTGCTCATGATTGGTTTTAGTCATGGCGTCGTTGAGCTCAGGCTCCATAATAGTGACGTAGACATCAGCATAACCCAAGTCTGGACTTACTTTGACACTAGAGATAGTCACAAAACCTGTCAGACGTGGATCATTAACCTCATCCCGAATAAGCACTGCAAGCTCACGCTGTATCTGATCTGATAAGCGTTGTAGACGTTGATTCATTTTATTATCCTATTTTAAAACTAATTTAGTGACGGCTTTTAGGAGCAGAAATATACGATAAAAAAGGCCTACCAGGATAATCCTGTTAGACCTAAATACATCATTATATCAATACTCTAAGATTTACTGAATGAAAATGCAATACGATTAAATTGTACGTTCAAACTGTTGAATTTCAAAGACTTCAATCTTATCGCCAGCTTCGACATCGTAACCACGAACTGCAAGGCCACATTCCATACCAGTACGTACTTCATTAACGTCTTCTTTGTAACGACGTAGTGACTGTAATTGTCCAGTGAAGATGACCTTATCATCACGTAATACGCGAATTGGCTTATTACGATAAATAGTCCCTTCAACCACCATACAACCAGCAGCAGCACCGAATTTGCTAGAACGGAATACTTCACGAACTTCAGCAATACCAAGAATCTTCTCGCGATGTTCAGGAGCAAGCAATCCACTCATTGCAGCTTTTACATCATCAATCAAGCCATAGATAACGCTGTAATAACGAATATCCATATTAGCCGTATCAGCTTTACGGCGTGCTGTTGCATCTGCACGAACGTTGAAGCCTAATAATACAGCTTCACTTGACTCTGCAAGTGTGACATCAGACTCAGAGATTGGACCAACCCCTGAACTAATCACTCTAACTTTGACTTCATCAGTTGAAAGCTCATTTAAAGCAGCAAGCAAGGCTTCGAGTGAACCACGAACATCAGTCTTTAGTACAATATTTAAGAATGACACATCGCCTTGTTCCATCTGATCGAACATGCTTTCTAAACGCATGGCATTTTGACGTTCAAGTTGACGCTCACGCTCACGATTGGTTCTAAAGTCTGCTACTTCACGTGCTTTTTTCTCATCGGTCACGACTAAGAATTCACTACCAGCTGCTGGAGTTTCAGGTAAGCCCAAGATTTCGACCGGTATAGACGGACCAGCTGACTTGATACGCTGACCGCGCTCATCTGTCATCGCGCGGACTTTACCATAGTGCTCGCCAGCTAACACTAAATCACCTTGCTTAAGTGTCCCTTTTTTGACCAATACACTAACAACAGGACCACGACCTTTTTCAAGTTTTGATTCAATGACCACACCTTGGGCAGCACCGTCTAGTGGCGCTTCTAGCTCCATTAGTTCAGCTTGTAAGCTAATATATTCTAGAAGATCATCGATACCTTCACCTGTCTTAGCTGAAATACGTGCCATTGGTGTATCACCGCCCCAATCTTCTGAGACAACTTCTTTTGTAGTTAACTCATTAAGGACGCGATCAGGATCTGCACCTGGCTTATCCATTTTATTGATGGCTACGATCAAAGGTGTACCAGCAGCGCGTGCGTGGTCGATTGCTTCTTCCGTTTGCGGCATCATACCATCGTCAGCTGCTACAACTAAGACTACGATATCAGTAGCTTGAGCACCGCGAGAACGCATGGCACTAAATGCGGCATGGCCTGGAGTATCAAGGAAGGTGATAACGCCGCGATCAGTTTCTACGTGATAGGCACCGATATGTTGAGTAATACCGCCTGCTTCACCTGTGGCAACTTTTGTTTCGCGAATCTTATCAAGTAATGATGTCTTACCGTGGTCAACGTGACCCATGATAGTGACTACTGGTGGACGCGCTTGTATGTTACTACTACGCTCGTCAACAGCATCATGAAGATCATCTTCAACTTTGGTATCACTAACGGGCACTGGGTTGTGCCCCATCTCTTCAACGATCAGACTGGCTGTTGCTTGGTCAATCGTATCTGACTCTCGTGCCATCTCACCCATTTTCATAAGGAGTTTCGTGACTTCGCGAGCTTTAACCGCCATGCGTTGAGCCAAATCTGCAACAGTAATATGTTCACTAATCTCTACATCATAAACAATCTTTTCGACAGGCTTTTCAAACTTATGTTGCGCAGCTTGAGAAGATCGTAAACCGTTTTTAGTGTTTTTGATTTCACGTTCACTTTGATTTTTGCGACGGCGACCACGAGTACCTGTACTGTTTGCTCCTCGTTTGATCTCACGACGCTCTTTTTCAAAAGACTCTTCTAATGCGTCTCCAACCAAACCTTCAGCCAGTGGCTCGTCCTTGCGAACTTCAGTCACAGGCTCACGATCAGTATACTTACCAGCCATCTTACGCATTTGCTCGAGTGTACGTTTTTGTGCTTCTTCAGCTTGTACGCGACGAGTTTCGCTCTCAATTTGACGCAGACGTTCTTCTTCTTTCTCACGTGCTTCGCGAACTTTACGTTCAGCAGCTGTTTCAGTTTTTGGCTTGGTAGCAGCGACCTTTTTCTTCTCTTTCTCTTTTTCTTTAGGTTTGACTTCAACGCTAGCTTTACCACCTTTTTTGACTACGACTGAAGTAGAAACTTCTTCGTTTTTACCGTCAGAGCTTTTACTCGAACCCAGACTCGCTCGCATAGCAGCTAGGGTAGCTGCTTGACGCTCTTCTGCTTTTTTCTTAGACGCCTCGCGTTCTTCTGCCTCTTTAGCAGCACGTGCTTGTGCTTCAATCATTGCTTGTTCACGTGCAGCCAATTCTTCCGCCATTTTTTCTGGGTTTGGCTTATCGAACACTTTCTTTTTACGTACTTCAACGTTGATGCTCTTAGATTTACCCGAAGAACCAGTCACGCGCGCAGTACTGGTCGTCTTAGATTTAAGACTAATACGACGCTTCTCTTGCTGCCCATGACTTTGTTTTAAGTACGTCACCAATTTTTCTTGCTCAAGTTCGGTGACTGAGTCATCCTCCCCGCGAGCAGGTAGCCCAGCATCCTGTAGTTGCTGTTGTACAGCACCAACGGTTTTGCCTACCATTTCTGCCAGTTCTTTGACGGTCTTATCTGCCATTTATTATCACCTACTGTCTATTATTTGCTATTTGTTCAATTCAGTTGTTGGCTACAAATGATTGCGTTTTGACCAATATAGATAATATTTAACATAACTAATTATTATATAAGCATACTAAATACTAATCTTTTATCAGCCTTTCATTATTAATAGCATACCACCAAAAGACAGCGATATGCAGTTAACACCTATTCATCGAACCAAGATTCCCGAGCCTTCATGATAAGCTTACCTGCTGTTTCAGCATCTAAGCCTTCAATATCTTCTAAGTCAAAAACTGCTTGTTCAGCCAGATCGTCAACGGTAATGATGTCTTTTTGGGCCATTTTGTAAGCCCAGCTGACCGTCATACCTTCAAGATCTTGCAGCTCTTGACTTGGCTCTTTCATGTTTTGTTGTTTAAATAATTCATCTGCAATGACTACTTCTTTAGCACGTTCTTGAATCATGTCAATTGCTTCATCGTCTAACCCTTCAATATCGTAGAAAGTCTCGACTGGTACATACGCTACTTCTTCAATACTGGTAAAGCCTATATCAACCAAAGCTTGAGCAAGGTCTTGATCCACTTCTAAACGCTCATAGAACAATTCAATAAATGCTTTACTTTCGTTTTCCTGACGCTGTTGATACTCTGCTTCTAGCATCATGTTTAACTTATAACCAGTCAATTCTGAGGCCAAACGTACGTTTTGTCCTTGTGAACCGATGGCACGTGCAAGCTGATCATTGGTACTAAAGATAATATCTGCTGTTTGGGTGTCTTCATCTAAGATGATACTACTAACATCGGCAGGCTCAAGCGCACTAATAATGTATTGGGCAGGATCATCGGACCATACCACGACATCAATACGTTCTCCATCAAGCTCTTGCTGTACTGCCTGAATACGTGTGCCACGCATACCAATACAAGCACCCACTGGATCAATACGATGATCATTGGTTTTAACAGATATTTTAGCACGAGTACCTGGCAGACGAGCGACATTACGAATTTCGATAATTTGCTCAGCAATCTCAGGTACTTCTTTTTGCATCAACGCTGAAAGCATCTCAGGATGCGTACGCGACAATAATAGCTGTGCACCACGGTTTTCACGATTCACATGATACAAAATAGCATTGATGCGAGCTTTAACACGTAACTGCTCACGTGGCAACATATGATCACGCGCTAAATACCCTTCTGCATTGTCGCCCAAATCGATAATATAGCCGTCACGCGTCTGCTTTTTAACTTCGCCATACATCATTTCACCAATACGTGGCTCAAAAGCATCTGCTACTAACGCACGCTCAGCTTCACGAATTTTTTGGATAATAACCTGCTTTGCTTGAGTAGCTGCAATACGTCCAAATTCGATCGACTCAATCTGCTCTTCTTTTACATCTCCGATTGACCACTCTTCTTGATCAAGGTCAGTAATAGCAAGCTGACAAGCTGGCATTTCATGATCTTCGTCTGCAACCACAGTCCAATAACGATAAGTATCATAATCACCAGTGGTACGATCAATAGCCACTCGTACTGCCACTTCTGGCTGTTCGGTATATACTTTTTTCTTAGTCGATACTACTAAAGCGTCTTCTATAGCTTCAAATATATCTTCAGGGTTTAGGCCTTTTTCATTACTGACGGTTTCGACTACCGTTAAGATTTCACGACTCATGCTATACCAGTCCTATACTTACTTAAATTTTATAATTTGTGTATTGGCGTTATGTTGCTAAAGTAAACCATACGTTATTTAACGTTTTGAACAATCTATGATTATTAGGCGCAGTTATCAACAGTGATATTTAAATTTTGCTGCAACACTAAATATCTTCAAAAACAAGATTCGCTTTATCAATATTACTAAAAGCAATTTCAAACTGTTCGTTATCAGTAGCAGTAAGATTCAATGAGGTCGTACCCATACTATCTAAGTTACCTGTTACTTTTCGTCGTTTTTTGTCACCTTGTCCTATCGCTTGGATCAAACGTAAGCTAACTGTTTGACCAATGTAGTCTCGCATTTGCTCTTCTGAGAAGAACGCACGATCAAACCCAGGCGATGACACTTCTAAAATATACTCACCAGCAATAGGATCATGTACTTCAAGAATACCACTCACTTGATGATTAACTGCTGCACAGTCCTCAATAGTTACCTGTTTATCTTGTGCTTGCTCTTCTGGTAATGACTCAATATAAATACGTAATAATGAGCGACGTCCTTGTGGTACAAACTCTACGCCCCACAAAGCCACATCACATGCTGCTACTGCAGGAGCGATAATATTGGTCAATTCTTCAACTTTGGTAGAAAGTTTCATAATTCGTTTATAGTTTCCTATTTGCTTGTGTACAGAGCTTAAGCGTCTTTTTGTATATTTTATGAAGAACGTCTAAGAATTACACTATAATCGTTGTATCTTTTATTATCTAAAATGCATAGCTTTGTACAGTGAATCTAAACACTGTATTGTCTTATATTTATAGAGCAATACAAATTATAGACGTTAGTGTAAGACTCTGCATTCTAATAGAATACATGCAGCCAGATTATCACTGAGAGAGTATGAAATAAAAGGTATTAGCGCTTATAAATCGCGGCACAATTAACCGATATTACCTTACTCTATAAGGATAGAGCTTAGCATAAGTAGGATAAATACCGAGATAACACAGACTCTCAGATACAAAAAAACCCACAAACATAATGGTGGGCTTATTGCAACTGACAATTTAGTGTACAAAAATCAGTATTGAAAGTGGTAGCGGGGGCTGGATTTGAACCAACGACCTTCGGGTTATGAGCCCGACGAGCTACCAGACTGCTCCACCCCGCATCAATTTAGAATGCACATTATAGGTAAGTTTTATAGACCTGTCAATCTTTATTTAAAATAATTATAAAATAAAAATCTCATCTCTATAATAATAGTCAACTTACATACCACGTGCTGTAAAAAAGTTGGTGCGATTGGGGGGACTTGAACCCCCACAGCTTGCGCTACCACCCCCTCAAGATGGCGTGTCTACCAATTCCACCACAATCGCTTATCGTTGTTTGTAACGACAACTTCTTTTACTTCTCTATTTTTAGCCAGCTTACTCTTAATGCCATGAGGATAGTAATCGCGAGTAAATATCGCTGTGTAAAAACAGACGAGCATTGTAAAACTAACCCAAAGAAATAGCAAGGCCGACTATAAAAAACTTGCCTACGACTACTCATTGCAAGCCAAGTTTTCATAAATCAACTTATTATTCAGGATTTTGTGTCAAGGGACGCGGCGTTTGCGGAGCTGAGACCGGAGCATCTAGACGAAATTGATCTTCAGCCTGTTCACGCGCATTTACAGCAAGAATCATACTGGTTATGAAGAAAATAACAGTCAGTACTGCAGTAGCACGCGTCAAAAAGTTTGCCGTGCCTGCTGCACCAAAAACCGTGCCAGAAGAGCCAGCACCAAAAGAGGCTCCAGCGTCTGCCCCTTTGCCATGCTGTATCAAAATCAAGCCAATCATGGCAATCGCCACGATGATATGCAGGGCTAATATAAACGTAAACATGGTGGCCTCTTTTGCCGACGAATAACGAAAGTTAACTCTTACTATTTAGTACTAAAATCATAGCACCATAATAAGATGCAACTGTAATAAGAATAAATAAGGCGCATTGTACACGATTGCAAGGGCACTGTTAAACCCACTTTTAATGACTGATAAAAGCTTTCTGCCTAATACATAATCTGAGTAAATAAACTTAGTAGCTAATTATTATAAAGTCTCTTTATTTTTAGCTTGCTCAAAAGCATGAGCAATCGCCAAAAAGCTATCTGCTTTTAATGATGCACCGCCAACCAATGCACCGTCTATCATAGGACTGGCTGCAAAGCTATCAGCATTATCTGTGTTAACGCTACCGCCGTATAAAACCATCATCGCAGGTAGCGTCGTATCAAAACTGGCGACTGTCTCTTTAATATGCTGATGAGTAGCTTCTACTTCCATCACTGTAGGAACCTTGCCTGTGCCAATCGCCCAAACGGGTTCATAAGCGATAATCAAACGCTCCGCTAATCTCTGCACAAGCTCAGGCGCTTGTTCCTTACTCTTGATAAGTAAGTCCTTTATTACGGCTAACTGATCGTCTAATACACTAAAAGTTTGCTTATTATCGTACTGAGTTTGAGTTTCGCCAATACAGTACACCACACCCAAGCCTTGCGTAAACGCATGACTTAATTTGTCTAACAGTGTCTCATGAGACTCTTGATGATATTGACGGCGCTCAGAGTGCCCTAGTATCGTCCATGTCGCGCCTGCATCAACGACTTGCTGCGCTGAGCAATCACCAGTATATGCTCCACTACTATCACTAAGCGCACTGATATCTTGGGCAGCAGTCAGTATAGAGGTATTTTGCAAGCGTGCGCTCACACTTGCTAGATGTATGCAGCTAGGCGCTACCATCAACTGACAAACATTACTGGTATTGTCATCAGCAACAGCCGTCAATAATGTGTCTAATAGTGCATCAACGTCTTTAGTCGTTGCTGGATTTTGTTTCCAGTTTCCAATTACCCAAGCTTGCATGGCTTATCTACCTTCTATCATTTGTCGTTGTCAATATGGCTGATATGCGCGTAAGTATAGCAAAAATTTCTTTGATGCTGTTATAAGTGTCGTTATCGTGCCACAACCTACAACTTCTAATCCTCATATAAGCTCTTTTATTCTTTATGGACTAAATTGCAAACTGTCATGTTTCTTGCATATATACATTAACAGTCTATTAAACCAACGTATAAGTCACGACTTATAAGCTTGCTTTGCTTATTAATATCAAATCAGAAAATCAAATAACTTTAAGACTAAAACTTATATATTTGCCATATATGCAGTATTAAGGAGAGAGGTTAATGTCTACTACATTTGGCGGTTTAGCACAGCAGCTAACTCATGCAGGTATCGTGAGCGAAGCAAACATGCAAACTGCACAGACTGAATCAAAGCAGCAGCAACTCAGTCTTGTATCGTATTTAGTAGAGCATAATATGGCCAATGCCTATCAGCTTGCTCAACTGATGTCACAGTCTTTTGGCGATCCGCTGTTTGATCTTAATGTACTCAGTGACGATGTTATCCCAAAAGATTTGGTAGACGAAAAGATTGTACGTAAGTTTAATGCGCTGCCCATCTTTAATCGCGGTCAGCGTCTATTCGTGGCTTTAAGCGACCCTACTCGTATTGATGCTATAGATGCTATCGCCTTTAACTCCCGTCTATCAGTTGAGACAGTGGTAGTCGAAGAAGACAAGCTCAAAAAACGTATCGATAGTGTATATGCAGACACTATGCAAAGTTTTGACAGCTTTGCTGATAGCGACTTAAGCGTCGACTTTGAAGATACTGAGGAAGGTGACAGCGGTGAAACCACGCTTACCGACGGTGTGGATGAAGCCCCTGTTGTGAAGTTTGTGAATAAAATGCTGGTAGATGCAATTCGTATGGGAGCATCTGATTTACATTTTGAGCCTTATGAGAAGTCTTATCGCGTGCGCTTTCGCGTCGATGGTGTGATGGAGAAAGTAGCAAATCCGCCCATACAACTAGCAGGAAAGATTGCAGCTCGTCTCAAAGTCATGTCACAAATGGACATATCTGAGCGGCGCATACCACAAGATGGCCGTATTAAGCTTAAACTGTCAAAAAATAAGGCGATTGATTTTCGAGTGAACTCGTTGCCTACCCTATTTGGTGAAAAGGTCGTGCTACGTATTTTAGATCCTTCAGCAGCAAAGCTTGGCATCGATGCTTTAGGCTATGAGCCTGATCAAAAAGAGATGTTTTTAGAAGCGGCTAGCCTGATCAAAAAGAGATGTTTTTAGAAGCGCTTCACAAACCGCAAGGTATGCTACTGATTACTGGCCCTACAGGCTCTGGTAAAACGGTATCGTTATATACGGGTCTCAATATTTTAAATACTGGAGCAACCAACATTTCTACAGCAGAAGATCCTGTTGAAATTAATCTTGAGGGTATTAATCAGGTTAATGTCAATTCAAAAGTAGGTCTGACATTCTCTAATGCTCTAAAGTCGTTTTTGCGTCAAGATCCAGACATCGTCATGGTTGGTGAGATTCGTGATCTTGAGACGGCTGAAATTGCCATTAAAGCGGCGCAGACTGGCCATATGGTGCTCTCAACGCTCCATACCAATTCAGCGCCTGAAACCTTGACTCGATTACGGAATATGGGTGTTGCGTCTTTTAACATTGCCACCTCTGTCAACTTAGTTATTGCTCAGCGCCTGGCACGACGTTTATGCAAAAACTGTAAGACCGCTCTTAACGTACCAAGACAAAGTTTACTTGAGCTTGGCTTTACTGATGCTGACTTAGATGATCCAAACAACAATATTTATGAGCCTGTTGGTTGTAATGAGTGCCGCGAAGGCTACAAAGGCCGTGTTGGTATTTATGAAGTCATGAAAGTCGACTCAAATATCTCACGTATCATTATGGAGGATGGTAATGCAATTGATATTAAAGACGCTGCACTCAAAAACGGTTTTCGTGATTTGCGTCGTTCAGGCATTATAAAAGTACTTCAAGGTGTCACTAGCATACAAGAGATGATGCGAGTTACTTCTGAATAATAGTAAGTCAGCGCTGACCAAGGTGTAGGACTTAAAAGCGATTAAATAACCATCTAAAAACTTTTATTGAATAACGCTGATTAAAACATATAGATTACGAAAAACTTGAGGGTAAAGACATGGCAAAAGCTAAGACTGACATGCTATTAGACTTTGTCTATGATGGAGTCAATCGGCGTGGACAAAAAATCAAAGGTGAAACCACAGGTCGCAGTTTAGAGATTGCAAAGGCGACGCTGCGTAAACAAGGTATCACAGTCAAAACAATCAAGAAAAAACCTAAGCCCCTGTTCACGGTAAAAAAAGCCATTAAGCCTATTGATATTGCTATTTTTGCGCGTCAACTAGCTACTATGATGAAAGCTGGCGTCCCCTTGACTCAATCGTTTGAGATTGTCGCTGACTCGTTAGACAATCCGAGCATGAAAGAGCTGGTCCTACAAATCAAAACGGACATTGAAGCTGGCGGTACCTTTGCCTCTGCGCTACGCAGGCATCCACGCTATTTTGACGATCTATTTTGCTCTCTTGTAGACTCTGGTGAGCAATCAGGCGCACTTGAGACTATGCTTGAACGTGTCGCCACTTACAAAGAAAAAAGCGAGCTACTTAAGGCTAAAATCAAAAAAGCCATGAAGTATCCTATCGCTGTTAATCGTGGTTGCTATAATCGTCACTATCATCCTACTGATTAAAGTGGTTCCTGTTTTCTCGGGGCTATTTGAATCTTTTGGTGCAGAGCTACCTGCTTTCACGCAAATGGTTGTCGGTATGTCAGACTGGATGCAAGCTTGGTGGTTTATTCTTATTATTGCCATTGGCGGTAGTATCGTTAGCTTCACCGAAGCTAAAAAACGCTCTAAAAAGTTCCGCGATTTTCTTGACCGTGCGACTTTAAAGGCACCTATATTTGGCAATATTGCTTATCAAGCTGTTATCGCCCGATTCGCGCGCACGCTGTCTACTACCTTTGCTGCTGGTGTACCTTTAATCGATGCTTTAGACTCTACCGCAGGCGCCGCTAACAATGTGGTTTTTTATGATGCCATTCAACAGATTAAAAATGATGTTTCAACTGGTCAACAATTGCAGTTTTCGATACGCACGACTAACCTGTTCCCAAGCCTAGCGATTCAAATGGTCGGTATTGGTGAAGAATCAGGCAGCTTAGAAGAGATGCTTGACAAGGTAGCAGTGTATTATGAAAACGAAGTTGATAACGCTGTTGAGGGTTTGACCAGCTTGATGGAGCCATTAATCATGGCGGTGCTAGGGGTTTTAGTAGGTGGTTTGGTCATTGCCATGTACTTACCAATCTTCCAGATGGGTTCAGTAGTAGGGTAGCAAATTGATGCAATTGTTAGAATTATTACAAAGTAATATGACCTTGGCGCTCATTGTATTTGCAGTATTAGGGCTATGTATAGGCAGTTTTTTGAATGTAGTGATTCATCGTATACCGCTTATGATGATTTATAGCTGGCGACAAGAATGCAGTCAGTTTATGTCTCAGCAAGTAGATATGCCACATGAGCACACTAAAGCGATAACGGATATTACGACGAGAGATACGCCAATTACTTTGAGTAGACCGGCATCACGCTGCCCTCATTGTGCGCATCAAATAAAATGGTATGAGAATATACCCTTAATAAGTTGGCTTGTACTACGTGGTCGTTGCTCTGATTGTAGCGCAGCGATTGGTATACGCTATCCTATCGTAGAGCTAGTCACTGCGTTACTATCAGCATTGGTTATTTATCAATTTGGCGTCACAGCTGCTGGATTGTCTGCTCTTATCTTGGTATGGACATTGATTGCCTTAACCGGTATCGATTTTGATACGCAGCTGCTACCTGATCGACTGACTTTTCCATTAGCAGGATTAGGATTAGCAGTAAATTCTCAAAGCTGGTTTGTCTCCCCTACCCAATCGATTTGGGGATTGCTGCTAGGATTTTTGTCGTTATGGATAGTGGTCAAGGTGTTTTATCTCATCACCAAAAAACACGGTATGGGACAAGGTGATTTTAAGCTACTAGCGGTATTAGGGGCTTGGCTTGGACCTATGATGCTGCCATTTATCATTCTTCTATCTTCTTTACTAGGCTCAATTGTCGGTATCATTTTGATGAAAAGGCATGGGGAGAGTCAGCCTTTTGCTTTTGGACCTTATATCGCGATCGCTGGTATCATTGCCCTCCTTTATGGCTCTGACATCGT
>NZ_LNUO01000089.1:0-18370 GCF_001462175.1 Psychrobacter sp. ENNN9_III | reverse complement strand
GAAAATAACATTTTGACATTATTCGATAATATGAGTAGCTCGCACTATAGATAAGCTATTTATTAAGCTTATAACTGCAGTCACTAACACAAGGATGAGTAATTATGTCGCACAGTATCCTTCTACCAAGGACGATGGAGATTGGACGCGATGCTTGCCAAAAGCTACCGCTAATATTAGAAAGTTTGGGTATAAAAAAACCGCTGATTATTACTGACGACATGATGGTCAAGCTTGGCTATGTCGATGATATACAGGCCGTGTTGAGAGAGGCACAAATCAATGCTGATGTGTTTTCAGATACAGTACCTGAACCTACTGAGAGCTCTATCGGGGCAGGTGTGTCATTAGTAAAAGCTCAAAACTACGATGGGCTTATTGCCTTAGGCGGAGGTAGCCCTATTGATAGTGCAAAAGCGATCTCAATCTTGGGCAGGTTTGGCGGGGTCATGCGTGATTATAAGTTTCCTCGCCAAGTTAACGAAACAGGCTTACCCATTGTCGCTATACCGACGACGGCAGGTACAGGATCAGAAGTCACACGCTTTACTATCATCACTGACGACGATAACAACGAAAAATTATTGTGTGTCGGCATGGGATTTATGCCCATCGCGGCCATTATCGATTATAGCCTCACGCTCAGCGTACCGCCGCGTACTACCGCGGATACAGGTATCGATGCGATGACCCATGCTATCGAAGCGTACATCAGCCCAAAACGTAATGCCTATAGCGACCAACAGGCACTCGCGGCTCTACGCTTGATTGGACCCAATATCCAAACTGCTTATCACAACGGCAAAGATGAAACAGCTCGTGAAGCGATGATGCTTGGCTCTACTTTGGCCGGTATTGCATTTTGCAATTCGTCAGTTGCCTTAGTGCATGGTATGAGTCGCCCAATTGGTGCTTTTTTTCATGTGCCGCATGGTTTATCAAACGCCATGCTACTACCAACGATTACCGAGTTTGGTATCTCTAGTGCACCGGTCCGTTACGCTGACTGCGCACGCGCCTTGGGAATAGCTGATCACAGCGAAACAGATGATCAGGCCAACGTCAGTTTGGTCAATTACTTAAAAAACTTAAACGATGAACTTCACGTTCCCACCTTGGCACAATTTGGAGTTCAAAAAGCGGATTTTGATGCCCTCATCGATACGATGTGCGAGCAAGCATTCGCGTCAGGTTCACCCAACAATAACCCTCGAATACCCAGTCTTGAAGAGATGACTCAACTTTATACCATGCTGTGGGATGACAGTAGTACGGATCACTCATAGAACACCAATCACTTCCATTTAGTCTCAATCTATCAGTAATACATATATTTAAAGGAAATAAACCATGCAAACGATCGGACACTTTATTAACGGCAGCTTAGTCAATAACGACAGCCAGACTCAAGATGTTTACAACCCCTCAACTGGTGAAGTGAGTAAGAAGGTTGCTTTGGGCGGCAAAAAAACAATCGGTGAAGCAGTTGCTGCTGCTAAAGCTGCTTTCCCAGCGTGGAGCAAAACGTCACCATTGAAACGCGCGCGTGTCATGTTTAAATTCAAAGAATTGCTCGAGCAAAATGCCGATAAGATTTGCCGCTTAATCGGTGAAGAGCACGGCAAAATTGTTCACGATGCGGCGGGCGAGCTGCAACGTGGTATTGAAAATGTCGAATATGCATGCGCTGCACCTGAGTTATTAAAGGGTGAACATAGTCGCAATGTGAGTACCGATATAGACTCTTGGAGTGAGTTTCATCCGCTAGGCGTCGTTGCTGGTATCACACCATTTAACTTCCCTGCGATGGTGCCACTGTGGATGTTCCCCATGGCCATCGTTTGTGGTAACACCTTTATCCTAAAACCATCTGAGCGCGATCCAAGCTCGACATTATTTATTGCACAGCTACTGCAACAAGCAGGGCTTCCAGAAGGCGTTATCAACGTGGTAAATGGTGGCAAAGAAGCCGTCGATGCGATTTTGCATCATCCAGACGTCAAGGCCGTAAGCTTTGTCGGCTCCACCCCTATCGCTGAATATCTCTATACGACCGCAGCGGCACAAGGCAAACGCTGCCAAGCGCTAGGCGGTGCGAAAAATCATGCGATTGTCATGCCAGATGCCGACTTAGACAATGTAGTAACCTCATTGCTAGGTGCAGCTTTTGGCTCATCAGGTGAGCGTTGTATGGCGTTGTCTGTTGCAGTAGCAGTCGGTGATGAAACGGCCGATAAGATGATTGCAGCACTAAAGCCTGCCATCAAAGCGCTAAAATTTGGCGTTCATTCCGAAAAAAATAATGATTTTGGTCCTGTTATTACCGAGGCGCACAAATCTAAAGTCGTAGAGCATATCAACAGTGCTGCCGATCAAGGCGCAACACTGGTCGCAGACGGCTCTGATGCTAACCCAGAAGGCTATGAAAACGGATTCTTTGTTGGTCCAACCCTGATTGACAACGTCACCAAAGACATGGACAGCTACAAAATTGACAACGTCACCAAAGACATGGACAGCTACAAAGCCGAGATTTTTGGCCCAGTTTTACAAGTAATGCGTGTGCAAACTATGGCCGAGGCAGTACAGCTCATCAATGATCATGAATATGGTAATGGTACTTGTATCTATACCAGAGATGGTGAAGCAGCTCGTCACTTTATCGATAATATTGAAGTCGGCATGGTTGGTGTCAATATCCCACTACCAGTACCCGTAGCATCACAAAGCTTTGGTGGTTGGAAGCGCTCATTATTTGGTGACTTGGCCATGTACGGACCAGACGGCGTAAGATTCTTCACTCGACGTAAAACGATTACGCAACGCTGGCCTAGCGCAGCACTACGAGAAGAGAAGCAGTTTTCTATGCCGACTTAATCGCATTACCTTTTAAAAGCACTGTTTATTAAGAGCACTTCTTATTAAGAGCATTGAACCATCGATGCTCTCTAAATAGAAATTTACCTTTAAGCAAGTGGATTTGGCTTGTCATTCCTCTCATTAAATTCTGATTTTTCATAGTCGTACAACATAATTCTAAGGATAGATAGCTATGCGAGAAACATTTGAATTACCACTCATAGGTGTCAAAGTCATTGATTTTGGTCAATATATTGCAGGTCCTGCTGTTGGTATGATGCTTGGCGATTTAGGCGCAACCGTGGTCCATATAGACCCACCGTCAGGTCCACGATGGCAAAGTCCTGCCAACGCTGTCCTAAATCGCAATAAATTGATGCTAAATCTTGATCTAAAGACTGAGGAAGGACTGACACAAGCCAGAGAACTGATTTTGGAAAGTGACATCGTCATCGAAGGCTTTCGCCCAGGAAAGATGGCAGAGATGGGTCTGGATCTGGTAGCGCTGCGAGCAGAGCGTCCGCAGCTGATTACGCTGTCTATCCCTGGGTTTGCCTCCAACGATGAACAACGCCGTGAGCTGCGCGCCTATGAAAGCATCGTATCAGCGAGCTCAGGCGTGTTTACGGACATGGGTTTAAACCGTATACTTATGGGCATCAACCCGTCGTTCTCTCCCTTGCCGCTTCCTTCTGCGTATGGCGCAATGCTGGCAGGTTCTTCGGTCGTCTTTGCGCTACAAGCACGTGAAAACACGGGCATTGGTGATGCGATTGAAGTGCCGCTTGCGGCCGCTGTCATGGAAGGGCTTTGCTACAACTCCATCGAGATTGAAGATTTACCTGAACGGTACTTGACCCAGCGCGAGGTTGAGATTCAACGCCGCCGCGTTGAAGGTATTCCAATGAATATGGACTACGAAGCACTGCAAGAATTGCTAGACCCTTTTTACCGCAGTTATATGTGTAAAGATGGGCGTATGTTCTATGTGGTATGCCCTAGTCATAAGGATCATGCTAAGCGTTGTTTGCAAGTCTTAGGGTTATACGATGAATTGGTTGAGGAAGGATTGACCGAAGAAGAAGATACCTATTTGCCGTCTAGTCAGTGGAGCTCTGATACATCGCTTGGGGTTTATCCTATGCCAAAGCATTGGGCCGATCGTATTGCTGAAAAAATGAAAGCGGCTTTTTTACAGCGTACCTCAAAAGAGTGGCAAAAGATATTTGGAAAACGCGGTATACCTGGAGCGCCGCAGCGTTGGCTACAAGAATGGATCCGTGATGATCATGCTGAAACCGCAGGACTCATGATTGAAGTTGAAGATCCAACTTACGGCAAAATGATTCAGCCAGGTCCCATTGTTTGGCTAGAAGAATGTGGTGAGCTGATGCTACAACCCAAACCCCCAGAGCCTACTGACTTTGATACCGCGTTAAAAGAACTGAAGGCTATCAAAACCAAGTTGCCCTCAGTCAATAATCTTAATGAAAAAATTGGTTGGCTAGATGGCGTTAAGGTACTTGATCTTTGTAACGTAATTGCCGGTCCCCATTCGGCAGCTTATTTGGCGCGTTTTGGAGCAGAAATCATTAAGCTTGATCCTGCCTCTCCATTTTATGATAGTTGGAACACTGTTATTTACGGTATGTCTCAAATGACAGGTAAACGCTCCATACTCGCTGATATTCGTCACGGAAAAGGACGAGAAGTATTTGAGAAGTTAGTTCAATCCGTTGACGTCATCGTTTGGAATGCGACGGACACCCAAATCAAAAAAATGGGCTTAGATGCTGAAAGCTTAAAAGCCTTAAACCCTGAGGCCATATTTTGCAAGCTTGATTGCTTTAGTGGCGTCCGTAAGGGTCCGTGTAGTGACTTTATAGGCTACGACGATGTGGTCCAGGCATCTACTGGCATTATGTTGCGCTGCGGCGGAGCGATGGATACGCCAGAGGAGCATGCACATGTTGGTACTATTGATGTGATGTGTGGCTTTGGCGGCGCTATGAGTATTGGCGTCGCGCTATATCAAAAATATCGTACAGGTCGTATCGGACGCGGTTGTACTTCATTAGTCGCGAATAGTGCCTTACTACAAATTCCATATTGTTATGACTTCGAAAAACGAGGTCTGTTCAATGAGCCGTCAGGCCGCGAAACCAATGGTCATGATGAGTTGACACGCTTTTACTATACCTCCTCAGGGAACTACTTGTTGCTAAACGCTTATGAGATGGATGTAAAGAACTTTGAAAACGTTGAGGGCTTAGAAGGTTTTAGCGAGTTAGAAAGACATGAGCGTGCGACATTCTTATCTAATGCTTTTCAAAAAGCACCTGCTCACGATTGGGTTGAACGCTTACAAACGGCTGATATTGCTGCGGTCATCTGTGCAGATATCAATGCTTTACGTGCTGAATATAGTCGCCTAGCAGATAATACACCAGGCACTGATCATGGTAGTTATTCTTTTTCGATTTATGAGAACCATCCAAGTGGTCATAAAGTGACACAGCTTGACCCTTATGCTATTCGTCCCTCGCATAGCATTGTATATGCACTACCTCGTCCTGAAAAGTTTGGGCAATCCACGCGTCAAATTATGCTGGAGCTTGGTTATAGCGAGATAGAGATTGAGGCCAGTATTGCTCATGGGGATCTGAGTGATAGCTGGAGCAGTGAGTTTTTACCGAGTTAACCCAAATGATATGCAGCAGGTCAATAAAGGATTGTGACACTTGATGTATATCTAAACGAGTGAAAGACTATCTAAAGGATTAGATATGGAACATAAAAGCAAGCAACCTTTAACCAGATTGCCCATCAAAGTCGCCACCAAAGGCTTTTATGAAGGGTTTAATAAAGACGTCACCATTACCGCAAAAATTTTATTGGGGCTGCTCATTGTGTGGGCCGTCATATTTCCTGAAAACTCTATGGTGATATTGGGTTCGATCAATGGCTTCTTACTCAATCACTTCTCGACGTGGTATATCTTATCCGTTGCTTTCTTCTTAATTTTGGCGTTGGTTTTGGCCGTTATTCCCCGCTATGGCTCGTTGATTTTAGGGGACAAAACAGACAAGCCTGAGTTCTCCAATTTTTCATGGTTCTCTATGATCTTTGGAGCCGGTATTGGTGTTGGTATGCTGACCTTTGCGACTGCAGAGCCCATGTATCACTTTGCCAATAGCCCTGAAGTCATTCAAGGTATGGCCACTGGCTATGCCGCCGACAATGTACGATATGCTTATAAATGGGCCTTTCTACACTGGGGGTTTAGCGCATGGATTTGCTATTCCTTAGTTGGATTGTCGATGGCGTATTTTTCGTTCAGGCGTAAGTTACCTCTGACCATTCGATCGGGACTGGCACCATTGTTTGGCCAAAGGTTATCCGGCAAGCTTGGCAACATGATCGATATTATCGCCGTTATTGCCACTATTTTAGGCGTCGCACAGACGTTAGGATTCGGGGTTGAGCAGTTTGTGTCTAGTATGCACCGTGTTGGCATGGGCGATTGGTTATTGAATGCCAATGGCCAGTCGTCGACTGCCGCGATTGTTGTGGCACTGGTCGTGATCGTTGGGGTAGCCACAATGTCTGCACTCTCTGGGGTTGGCAAAGGTATTAAATGGCTATCCAATATAAACATGGGTTTGAGCCTTATACTTTTCGCATTTTTCTTAATATTTGGTTCAACATTCTTTGGCTTGCAGTCTTTTTTCGTCGGCTTGTTTGATTATGTCACCGCACTTCCTGAGCTATTAGTGACTGTGTGGCAGCCAGATGGCACACCAGTCGGTGATACGCTTGCTACATGGCAAAAAGATTGGTCGGTGTTTTATTGGGCATGGTGGATTGCTTTTGGTCCCTTTGTTGGCGTGTTCTTTGCGCGTATCTCACGGGGTCGTAGTATTCGATCTTATCTATTTGGTACCGTAGTCCTACCTGCGCTGATGTGTTTTATCTGGTTCTCAGTGGTAGGTGGTACCGCGATTGATTTAACGCTTAATGGTATCGCTGGTGATGCTATTTCAGGAGTGGGTCAAGAAGCTCAACTATTGGCAATGTTGGATGTGATGTTGTCCTCAGGTTTCGCATGGACAATGGCCATCTTGGTTTTGGTCTTACTACTGACCTATCTAGTCACCACTTTAGACTCGGCCATTCTCGTTATCAATACGATTAATTCGGGTGGTAACGAAGGTCCGAAAGGTCGTCCGCACATCATCTTTTGGGGTGTGATATTGGCCTTGGTGGTTGGCGTGCTACTGACGAGCGGAGGATTGGGGGCAATCAAGACAGCTATGGTGATTGGTGCCTTACCCTTTAGTTTTGTAATGGTATTAATGGGAGTGTCTCTGGTTAAAGCCATTCTCTATGATACCAACACTGCTAAAGCAAGTAATATAAATTGGGTCGACGAAACATAAATTAGATGAACATACTAAGTGCAACGCTAAACTAATCATAGAACACCTGCTTAGGGTTTCTAAACACTAATCATTTTTTTAGTCTGTTTTTACAGGCTGGAAATTGTTGCTTCTACCTGAGTCAACTGGGTACGCAACCATTGAAAAGACCTGCGAGGATATCTCATACGCTGGTAAATAACTTAAACGGAGTAAAAGAAACAATGCAAAATCAAACTTTTGAAAGTATCGATTTCAGTATAGAAAACCAAGTGGGCTATATCTCTATCAATAATCCACCTGCCAATACATTAAGTACGACCACAATAAATGGACTGTCTGAGTGTTTCAAACAGGCGCAAGCAAATCAAGGCATTGAAGTAATCGTGATAACCGGTAAAGGGAAAATGTTCGTCGCTGGTGCAGATATTAAAGAGTTTACCGAAGCATTTAACGATACTCAAAAAGGCAAAAAACTGTCACAAGATGCTCAAGCCGTTATGAACACCATCGAGTCATGTACCAAACCTGTTATCGCGGCCATCAACGGTGCTTGTCTGGGTGGCGGATTAGAGCTTGCTATGAGCTGTCATTTACGAATTGCAGCTGATGAAGCAAAGTTAGGTCAGCCAGAGCTAAATCTAGGATTGATACCTGGATTTGGTGGGACTCAAAGACTAGCTCGTATCACCAATAAAGCCAAAGCATTAGAGCTGATTCTTACAGGTCAATTTATCGGTGGTCAAGAGGCTGAAAAAATTGGTTTGGTTAATAAATCAGTACCTCTTGCTGAATTAATGAATGAGACCAAAAAACTGGCTGAATCCATTGCTATCAATAAGAGCGCAGAATCTGTCAAAGCCACGCTTATAGCCGTCAATGAAGGCATGGCAACTACTTTAGAAAAAGGTTTGGAGATAGAAGCGGAGCAATGGGCACAGCTATTTGAGACAGAGAATATGGTTGAAGGCGTCAACGCCTTTATGGAAAAGCGTAAACCCGACTTTAAAGATTAAATATTTTTAAAGTAGTCGGTAAATTCAATCTAAAGTATGGTTATCGTTATACGGATTTTAATATATAACTGTAATCATGCTTTTTTAATAATGACACGAGAAAATATTAATTCTTATATAGCTTCAATAAAACAACTGGTAAGGTGATACAAATGGTGGTCACGTCAGAAATAAAAAACGGTATTGGCTGGCTAAAAATAAATCGACCTGAAGTCTTGAACGCTATTAATACTGAAGTAGTTGAACTCTTAACCAACGCTTTAGAAAAATGGGAAAAAGACTCTAACGTAGTGTTTGTTTGCTTGTATGGTGAAGGACAAAAAGGATTTTGTGCAGGAGGCGACATGCGCAAATTCTATGATTTGGAATCGGAAGATGTCGTCGCTTATTTGGAATCGGAAGATGTCGTCGCTTATGCAGAAGACTTCTTTTCAACAGAATACCGTCTAGATGCACTTATACATAACTATTCAAAACCTATTTTAGCCTATATGAATGGTATTGTTATGGGAGGTGGAGTCGGACTTTCCGTCGGAGCATCTCACCGAATCGTAACAGAAAAAACAAAATGGGCGATGCCTGAAATGAACATTGGGTTTTTCCCAGATGTTGGCGCAAGCTTTTTTCTCAATCAACTACCGGGATATGTAGGTCGTTACCTTGCATTGACCGCAAAGGTTATAAAAGCAAATGATGCTATTTATATTGGTACAGCCGATTACTATATAAAAAGCAGTGAGTGGGAAACTATACAAAAAAAATTACTAATTACTAACTAAGGATTGGTCAGCTGCATCAATTCTTAAAGATCTAAGTGAATTACTTACCGCAACCGGTACAAGTTCATTAGATGTTTCAGAACTAAAGGTACATAAAGAAGACATAAACCATCATTTCCAACACGATACGATAGAAGAAATAGTAGCGTCTTTACGCAGTAAGTCAATTAATGGTGATGATTGGGCCACACAAGAATTAAATAACATTCTTTCAAAGTCGCCTACCTCATTAAAAGTGACGTTACAGCAGCTCATCAATGGAAAAAACAAATCGCTCAATGAATGCCTAGAGATGGAAAAAGACATGGCCATTCATTTCATGGATACAGATGACTTTTATGAGGGTGTTCGTGCCGTTTTAGTTGATAAAGATGGTTCTCCGAAGTGGGTTCCTAGCAAATTGGAAGCTTTAACTGATTCCGATATTGAGCAGTATTTTTTTAAGTTTGATAATTAGACTTGAAAACTAAAAGTTAGTAATAAAGCTTTATATTACTAACTGATTCGCATTGTTTATCGTAGATATCTACACATACACACACATCGGCGAGCCTGCAACAGGATCGGTAATCACTTTGGCTTGTACGTCAAATATCTCAGCCAGCATCGCCTCTGTCATCACCTCGCAAGGCGTGCCCATCATTTGCAACTCCCCCGATTTTAACACCACCAATAGATCACAATATCTCGCTGCTTGGTTAAGGTCATGCAGCACAACGATGATGCTTTTTCCCTTTTCTTTTAGTGCTCGAATGAGCCGCATCAGCTCTATTTGATAGGAGATATCTAGATAAGTAGTAGGCTCATCAAGCATGATAATGTCAGTATCCTGCGCCAAAATCATCGCAATCCATGCGCGCTGCTGTTGACCGCCTGATAAGGCGTCAAGCGGCGTATCAGCCAAAGAATCAATCGCCATCTCATGCATGGCACTATCTACTATCTGACTATCCGCCGCACTCAGCTTGCCCCAATGTGAGACGTATGGCGTCCTGCCGTATTCCACCAACTGTCTGACACTCAGGCCTTCAGGATTGGTCTGCACTTGCGGCAATACCGATATCTGGCGGGCAATCTGCCGATTGTTTAATTGCGCCATGTTTTGTTGTCTAAGACAAATACTGCCCGACTGCGGTTGAATCAAGCGGCACAAGCCTTTTAATAGCGTCGATTTTCCGCAGCCATTTGGACCAATCAGCCCAATGACTTTATTTTCTGGCAGCTCAAGTGACAAGTCTTTAATAATACGTTGACCATCATGGTAGCCAAGCTGGAGTTCATTCACCGATAGCATCACCACCCCTTATAGCGCGATAGCAAAAAGATAAAATAAGGCGCACCGATCACTGAGGTCAAGACGCCAGCTGGTAGCTCAATTGGCGCAAATAAACTGCGTGCCAATACATCGGCTAAAACCAATATAATGGCGCCTATCAGCGCGGACGCTGGCAATAAGATACGGTGCTGATGCCCAAAGAGCAATCGTGCGATATGCGGCGCAAGCAATCCGATAAAACTGACCGTCCCTGCCACCGAGACCGCTAGGCTTGCAATCACTACCGCGATGAGCAATGTGGTAAATTCTAGTGGTTTGACGGACACACCCAAATGATAGGCTGTCTCCTCACCAAGTCCCAACACATCCAAACGCCATGCCAGATACATACTGATGACCATCAATACGGCAAATATCATCGTTAGCATCGGAATATGTTGCCAGCTGCGACCCCACAAGCTACCGGTTAACCAAATCATTGCAGTATTAATCTCAACAGGATAAATCACCAATAAAAAGTTAATCCCACTGGCTAAAAACGCACTAATGGCGACACCTATCAGTGCCAAGCGCGCAGGCGTAGGCTGTGATATCTGTGCCAATAGCATGATAATGCAAAAGGCTAATAATCCGCCGAGTAGCGCTGCGACAGACAGCCACCAAGTAGGGGCCGTAGGAATCATCACCAGTAAAAGCGTCGCGCAAAACCCCGCGCCTGCGCTGATGCCCATCAAGTCAGGGGATGCCAGCGGGTTACGGATGACCCCTTGCACCAATGAGCCTGATAGGCCAAGGCTTGCGCCCACCAGTATTGCTAGTAGCGTGCGCGGCAGACGATGCTGCCAGACAATAAAATCTTTGTCGCCACTAAAGCCTTGCTGTAAATGCTGCCAAACTTGTCCGTACGTCAATTCACTGGCGCCAAAAAAAATACTGCTCATGCTTAGTATCAATAGCAGCACTATAATGAGCACCACCGCCCTACTTGCCGATTTACGAGCAAATAATGAGTGTAAGAGCGGTGCAGAGGCGTTGGTTTTTATGGTCATCTATTGCTTACTTTTATTGCTTGATAAAGGATTGCTGGATAAAATTTAGCTATCAAGCCGTCGCCTGCATGCCAGCGCAATAAAAACTGGCGTACCAATCAGCGCGGTTAACAGCCCCACTGGCGTCTCTGCTGGATAAGCGATAGCCCTTGATAGGACATCTGCCCATACCATCAAGATACTGCCAAGTAGCATACATAAGGGCAAAAGCTGCTCATAAGCCATATTGGACACTTGTTTCAACAGACGCTTGGCAACATGCGGGATAATCAAACCCACAAAGGCAATGGGGCCTGCGACTGCCACACTGATCGCCGTGAGTATGGTAATCAATGCCCCGCACGACCACTGCAATGCTCGCAAGTTTACCCCAAGGCTACTTGCCACCTCATCGCCCAGCACCAAGACATTTAGCTTAGGCGACAGCCACCAGCCATAACCCAAGGCCAGCAGTGATATCACCGCGAGCATTGGAATAGACTCCCAGCGCGTATTGGCAATAGAGCCAGCTAGCCAATAAAGTACCCCATACGCCTGCTCATCGGTGGTGATCAGCGCCGCTCGCGTCATACCGACCAGCAGCGCATTGATAGCAACGCCTGATAAAACCAGACGCACAGGATGCACCGGACGACCGGAGAAATATCCTGCCAGTCCTGCAACAAGGGCACAAGAAAACACTGATCCGACCAGCGCTTGTAAAAAGGTCGAGGTTAAAAAGGCAAACCCTAAACCAATGGAGGATAGAGCAACCACGCAGGCCGCCCCAGCATTGATACCCAATACCGCAGGAGAGGCCAGCGAGTTACGGGTCATCACCTGCATCAGCAGCCCAGCTACCGCCAAATTGGCACCGACTATCATCGCCACAAGCACGCGTGGCAGACGTATCTCTATTAATAATTGCGCGGCTAATGAGGCTTTAGCATTCGACTGAGCCAATAAAAAGAAGGCATCCAAAATCGACAGGGAGAATTTTGAATACGCCGTTAACCCTTGCCAACAGCCTATTAGCAAAATAATGAACAATCCGCACCACAATAGCACCCGTGTTATCGGACGCTTTTTAGTCTGCGGTTTTAGCGAGGCAGAAGATGAGTGGATAAGCTTTGCTTTAGCCACAGAACCCACCTAGATTTAAGCAGACGACAGTATCATGTCTCATTCATTTGACTCATTTAAAGACGCACTTGAACCTTTTGTCTTACTTTTTTGAGCAATCTCAAGCAGCTTAGCTGCCATGTACTCAGCAGACTGCATACTGCGATTGAGCGCCCAATAGTTTGGGTCGACTTCGATGACTTGATCGTTTTTGACCGCCGTTAGCTGATTAAAGAGCGGTGAGGATTTCCACTCATCATAAATGGTGCGCTCGTTATAACGCCCAATCAATAACCAATCTGGATTGGCCGCTATTAATTGCTCAAGACTGGTTGCGATATACGCCTCATCCGTTTGCTCAGGAATGGGGCTTTTGATATTTAGATAATCAAGCAAGCTGCCAGCATACGAGCTTGGACCATGCAGCCACATGCCCTTATCACTGATAATGGCAAACTGAACGCTGTGGTTAGCAAGCGGAGTGGCTGCCAACTGCGACTGTAGATCTGCCATCTTTTTTAGATGACTATCGATGATGCGCGCCATTTTTTTATCTTGGTGGACGATATGCCCGACCAATTGCGCCGTCTGGATATTTTCTGCATAACTCTCACCGCGGCTCTTTAGTACGACCGATGGCGTAATATGATTTAGCTCATCGGCGATGACGGTATGACGCTCGTCATCGGCAATGATCAGATCAGGCTGTAAATCAGCAATGGCTTCAAGGCTTGGCTGATAGCGTGAACCGACTGAGGTATAATCAGATAGCTGCTGAGTAAACTCAGGAATAATGCTGTCAGGCTTATTATCATCAGCGATACCAACTGGCGTCAGACCTAAGGCTAACGCATCCCCTAAAAATGAGTATTCCAAAACCACGATACGCTTTGGATTCTGCGGATAGTCGCTCAGATTGGGCAAACGCGCTTTGATCTCTTTGTCGGTTAGCAGCTGTACAGCATGATTATCGCTACTGCTACTGCCGTTTGACTGAGTGGCTGCTACCGATGTGTCATTATCAGCACTCAATGATGGCGTGGCTGTCACATTGTTTTTTTGAGTGTTAATAAAAACAATACCGCCAACGACAATCAATACGATGACCAATAAAGGCAAAATAAGCGTGAGATTTGGGCGTTGATTCATAAATAACCTGTCTTACTATCATAAAATGGGTTGGGCGTTAAAACTCATAGTTATACGTTAACAGCCACGTTCTGGGTGCGCCAAAGCCGATTTGGTTTTTGCCTGAGCTGCCATTGGTCGCCCCAAATGCATACTTTTTATCCAATGCATTATTCAGGTTCAGCTGCCAGTTATGTTTGCCCATACTATAAGCAGTCATCAAATCTACAGTCGTATAGCCATCAAGCTCTACTGCCTCTGCATCCCCTGCATAGCGATCACTGATGTAATTGACGCCGCCACCAATGCGCCATTGGTCATCGGGCTGATAGGCGGTCCACAATGAAAAAGTCTGCTCTGGGACATCATTTGGCACAAGGCCAGTCTTTTTGTCTTTCGCATCCAAATAGCTATAACCTGCTGACACATCCCAGTTGTCCCGAATCTTGCCGCGCGCTTCAAGCTCTAGGCCTTGATGGCGAAACTCATCTTTATCAATGACTTCTCGGTTTTCATTGGTTTTTGGGTCTTCTTTATCAATCTGATAGACGGCAGCGTTGAGCATGATATCGTCATTGTAGAGATACGTCTTAACACCTATCTCTTTGAGATCGGTCTGATACAGCGCGGCAAGCTTTGGATTGATATAAATACCTGAATAAGGCAGCTGCCACGAGCGCGCGGTAGTCGCATAAGCGGAGGTGGCATCGGTAAAGTTATAGACGATACCTGCGCGGTAGCTGAACTTATCGTCGTTTAGCTCGCTGTCTTGACCTTGAAAGTTTTGATCCAGCTGGATATTGTCATAGCGGACGTTGCCGACCAGCGACCAGTCGCCGATATGATAGACATCTTGGGCAAAGACACCGACACTTTGGGTGCTGTTTTTACGAAATTTAGGAAACCCTGGGTTGGGTGTCGCATCAGCGCTTGGATTGGCGGCAGATATGGGCGGTACATTTTTATCAGTAGCAAGGGTCAAGTCAATGTCGATATCATTATAATCGGTACCAAAGAGCAATTCATGGTTGCCGGTATTCCAAGCCAGCTCAGATTGCACCGTCTTGCTGGTGCGTGGGTCATAACCAAAGTTATTAACGGTTCGGCCAACTTGGTTGTCAGTCACCTCCGCTGGCGACTGACGGGTGCCTTTTTGTTCTAAAGTAATATGGCTGTATGAGGCGCGATTGGTCCATGTCATCTCATCGTTGATCGCAAACTCATGATTGACCGTCGCATGCCAAGTATCTGAATCTTGATAATCGTTGGTACCGCCATAAAAAGTATGGATAGGCACATCAACAGGCTTGCCATCTTTGGCGGGTACGCCGCGATAAGGCACAAGATGCTGACGCGTAAAATCAAAAGAGAAATCTAGCGTTTGCTGATCATCTGGCTGCCAGCGAACTGTCGGCGCAATAAACACATCGTTTGAATCCACATGATCGACAAAAGAATCACTACGGCGATACTCAGCATTGAGTCGCGCGTTGAGAGTATCTGAGAGCTTATGGGAGCTATCGATGCGCGCCACGGCCAAGCCATCGCTACCTACTTGCGCTTGCACCTTATTAAACTCATCGCCTTCTGCTTTTTTGCTAACAAGATTGATGATACCACCAGCACTGCCGCGACCATATAAAGCGCCTGCTGGGCCTTTGACCACCTCGACGCGCTCGACATTGGCGAGGCTGCGATAGGACTGCAGTTTGCCATCATCACGCATGCCATCGCTATACACATCGTTTAAGCCATTAAACCCGCGCAGCACAAACTCATCTCGGCTGCCCTCACCCAGCGTGTTATTGAGACCAGCAACGCCTTTGACCGCGTCCAAAACCCGTACCGCGCCCCTATCCTCCAGCTCGGTCTTTGTGACCACCGATACCGACTGCGGCACATCCAGCCATTCGGTATTGGTTTTGGTGCCTGATGTTGGATTATAAGCAGCATAACCTTCATATTTTTTGGCCGTGACCATGATGGGCGCTAGCGTTACGGATGGCTCTGTTGTTGATGACTGGATAGGCGTCTCTTGGGCAGCAACCTGTTGACTCACCGCCATGGTTAGACCAGTCGTCATCATGGTTAATAATAATTGAGTGCGAACCGCCGTCACTAGGCGTTTATGTTGATGAGGAGACATATTTGGATCCATAGAGTGTGTGAGGAGTGAGAAAACCAATTCATAAAGATCAGCGTTTAAGGTGCTGATTCTTAAAGTAACGACTGCCTATTGATCATCTTATGCTGGAATATTTAAAACAAAAGTGGCTGCCTATGTCTGCACTATCCCTACTTTTAAATGATAATAATTTTGCAAATGATAACTATTACTGTTTATAATTGCAACGCTTTAGCAACACTGTTCATTCTTAATCCCTGCAAATACACGCTAACTACTTGGAATAAATATGGTTATTTTTTTTAAACGTTCGGCACTTTGTTTGGCGATGCTTTGTATTTATCAGCAAAGTTATGCCCAGATGACGCCTGCTGACAAGGAGGCGAGTATTGAGTCGCCCACAGACTCAGACGTAAATTCGGACTTAAATTCAGATTTGGATGCCTCCCCTACAGCCAGCACTATTAATCACAAAACAAAAACTGCGACCCCTTCTTTTACCGCAGCGCCCATCATCGTCACAGCAGAAACGCTTGGTGACTCTAGTGCCAATCAGGTAAAAGCCTTTGCTGGCAATCGCACAGTAATCGATAACGATTTTATTAAAAAAACCGTGAGCAACTCCATTGACGGTGCATTGCAGTTTATCCCAGGTGCTAAGATTGATGACGAAACAGGCACAGGCGTGCTACCTAACATCTCTATCCGTGGTCTGCATGCCAGTCGCAGTGGGCAGGCGCAGTTTTTGATGGATGGCATTCCGTTGACCTTGGCACCTTATGGTCATACGGGTCAGTCTATCTTTCCAGCGACCCTCGACAATATTGAGCGTATCGATGTGGTACGCGGCGGCGCGGCGACCCAATACGGTCCAAACAATGTCGGCGGCGTGATTAACCTTGTCACCAAACCGATTGCCAATGAGACACAAACTGAGATTGGTACTGATTTGACCGTCTTTGAACAAAACGGCAAGCCATTGACCAGCTTATATGCCCGCCATAGCCGCTGGTTAGATGATGACTTTGGCATACAGTTAGAGGCCAATGGTATCAAAGGTGACAGCTTTAGAGACCACTCAGACACCGAAGTCACCAACTTGCAGGCCAAAGCGCTTTGGTATATCGACGAAAACCAAGAGCTTGAAGGGTTTTTGCAATATTATGATGCCGATACAGAGATGCCAGGCGCACTCTCGCCCGCCGCCTACGAGCAAGATATCGAGCAAAGCCAGCGACCTTTTGAAGCCTATCAAGGCAAATCAACACGCTGGCATGCTAAGTACAAAAACTACTTAAATATCGGTGACGAAGCAGTGTTAGACCTCACTACCTTTGGCCATCATGCCACGCGTAACTTTGAATGGGGATTTAACTCACAATTTAACAATGGCGGCGTGCACTGGGCAGATCCAGCGGTTGCCTCAGACAGCCTACGCACCTCCCCGCGTGAGTTTGACGTATATGGCGTGGAGCCAAAGTTTTCTATAAAACTTGGCGACGATGACAATATCAAGCACCACCTCATCAGTGGCGTGCGCTACGTCAATGAAGACATCGATTATAAACTCACCCAAACCAAGCTGGCGGATGGCACGACAAGCACGCCGCGCGACTGGAACCTACAGACCGATGCATGGGCGGCGTATCTAAGTGATGAGATGAGCTTTCTGGATGAGCGTCTAAAAGTCACCCCTGGTATTCGTTACGAGAATGCCAAAATGACGTTTAATGACGCTGGCAATAACACACAAACGGACAATACCATCACAGAATGGCTACCTGGGCTGACCACCTCATATGCGCTCACCAAGTCTGATGACAAGCTTTGGCTGGTCTACGCCAATGCGCAAAAGTCGCTCAGAACACCGCAAATTGCCAATATTCGCGGCAATGGAGAAGAAGGCAGTGAGCTTGCATGGAACTATGAAGTCGGCACGCGCTATACCACCGATAATCTGCAAGCCAACTTGGGACTGTATCGCATAGACTTTAAGGACCAGCTGCAATGGAATAGTTTGGAGCAAAGCTTTGATAATGTAGGAGAAACGCTGCACCAAGGGATAGAGACGGCTATCACCTACACCCCGAAAAAATACGACAATCTCAGTGTCGGTCTGAGCTACAACTATCTCGATGCCACGCTACAAGAAGGCGCAAATAAAGGCAATCAGCTGCCCTATAGCTCGCCACACCAGTTGGGCTGGCATGCCAGTTATAAGCATCAAGATTACAATGCTACTTTATCTGGTGTTTACTATGACAAAGCTTATGCTGATAATGCCAACACGGTAGTAGAAAGCAAAGACGGAGGCATTGGCGAGACACCTGCTTATCAAGTTTGGAACTTGAGCCTACAAAAAACATTGCAAGACACCAAGAATGAAAAGCTGTCTGTTCGATTCGGTATCAACAATTTATTTGATGAGCAGTATTATTTCCGCGGTATTGATACCAGTCCTGTCGGTCGCTATCCTGCACCCGGACGCTCGTACAAGCTTGGGCTCAACTATCAGTTTTAATGGTTAGTAAATCCTAATTCTTAAATACCTTGCAACGATAAAAGTAAATCTGAAATGGATTTGCTCTCCGTCTTCCAAATTTTACTTTTTTAAAAAAA
>NZ_LNUO01000088.1:0-16704 GCF_001462175.1 Psychrobacter sp. ENNN9_III | reverse complement strand
TCTGAAATGGATTTGCTTTTATTTTCAATAATATATTGTAACCTAACCTGCCTGTCTCTTTTATCAATTTTCACTGCTTACCTTCGCATTTAAACCCCTCTCTTAAAAAATTTTAGTAGATTTCAGGCATTAATAGGACATTATTTCTGCAACTTACTTGCAAATGATTATCATTATCATTAATATCATGAGCACGAAAAATAACATCTCTGTTTATTCTTTATTTTTGGTTCATCAAAAAAGGAAAGCTCTATGTCCTATGCGACGGTTCTGATCACTCATGTGGTCAATGATGCAGTTATTGAAGGTTTTATCCCTGCCTTATTGAAATTTAGGCACGCACCTGACAGTCAATTAATTATCATAACCGATGATAAAGACGCACACATGGATGCGTTAATAGCAATGCCTCTAGGGGCGCAAATCAGCATTCTGGAATGCGATGTGTTTAATCCTTTAGCAATCATTGATACCTTAAACAATCATCATATCTTGCCCAATCTGGTCTTTAGTAATAGCGACCATCTACAAGCCGCAACCGCCATCGTCGCGGACTTCTTCCATCTTCCTAGTAAAGACTGGCGTCATTGCTTAGTCTTTAAAGACAAGTACTTAATGAGAACACAGCTACAATCTGCTCACTTATACCAAGCTGGCTATCAGCTGCTAAACGCCAAGGATTTACACCTTGACACTTGTGCCATCGATAATCTAGCTATCAGCTTCCCCTTAGTCGCCAAACCCAAACAAGGCGTCGCTAGCATGGATGTGCAGCTTTGTATGGATAAAGATGAGCTGATTGACTATTGCCAAAATTTTTGGCAATCAAAAACCATACCGATTTTGGTTGAGTCTTATGTGGCTGGACGCTTAATGACGTTAGAGACGCTTGGCGATGGTGAGCGCTTGGTGGCGGTAGGCGGCTTTGAGGTGACATTGACCGAACCGCCACATTTTGTAGAGCTGGATGCGGTGTGGAACACGCCCTTATGCGTCCAGTACCGTGAGCGCTGTTTAGCGATTTTACAAGATATCGGTGTGGGGCTTGGCGTCTGTCACAGTGAGTTTATTATTACTCCAACAGGCGAGATACATTTGGTTGAAATTAACTATCGCAGCATCGGCGATGGTAGAGAGTTTTTATTAGATGATATGGCGCACTACCCTTGGTTTGATACCATTATTCGACTGCATCAAGGGGTCAGTATTGCTGAGCTAGAGGCCGAGTACGGAGCACTTACCATCAGCACCCATGCACGCATTCATTATATTGTTGCCCCTCAATCTGGCACCATTTGCACAGCACCCAGCCCCTTTAATAAGCAAATGCAGCAGACGACTATCATTCATCAGCCGCTAAAACAATAACATCAAACCATCCAGCTGACCCACTCTAACAAAGACTATTTAAGCCGCCTACTGGCTTATTCTGATTGCAAAAACACCATGGATGACGTACTAAGCGAGGCCATCGCAAGTTTGCAATGGCAGTTTGACGCATAAACATGGGATCTACCTGCTACCTATTTACATCGCTTACCTATTTACATCGTTACATTTTGAGAGCTAATAATGAACAAACAATATATCACTGAACGCTTTATCAATACTTGTATTCGTGAAGACATCTATGGCTTGCTATCAGATAGCACCATTATAGAAACAGAATTTGATCTTCCTCATCTGCCAGAAGAGTTAAAATAGCAAACATTGTGGCTAGAGATAACCTTACCTGACCAAACCAATTGGTTGCCCGTTGCAGCCAGTGATTATATGCAATATTGGCAACTTACCAGCCCAATGTGGCTACAAAAAAACTCAGGCGAGTACCTCATCAAGCATGACTATCAAGATTTTGTCGCCATCCTCAAACAATTATCAAAGGCCTCTGAGGCTGTGCTTGATAGCTATCTGCTTGAGCTGGACTGTGCCACTGAACACCGAGCGTTAGCGCGCCGAGGGTTTGAGTCTCAGTGTCGCCATCTGGCGCGTAATATCACTCAATACCCAAACTGGTCTGAGCGGTTGCTATACGCCGATCAAGTCGCCTCGTATTTGGATCATCCTTATTACCCGACTGCCCGAGCCAAGCTTGGCTTAGACGCGTCTGATATTGCAGCATATAGTCCAGAATTTGCACCAATCTTTCGCCTACATTGGGTTGCTATCTCGAAAGCATTAGCCACTGTCAGCACCAAGCTGCCTGATATTTGGCCAAGCTTTGCCGACGTCGGTCTCAGTCCTGACCTCCAACAGACGCATTACCTATTTCCAGTACATCCGCTCACCTTGCCGCTGCTGCAACAGCATGCTCTCAAGGAGGCGTCGCTACAAATGATATTGGCACCCAAGTCTGCGCTCAGCGTACAACCTACCTTATCTGTGCGCACGGTGGTGTGCTGCGATGCACCAAATATCCATATCAAAGTACCGCTCATCGCCCGCACCTTGGGCAATAAAAACGTGCGCTTAATCAAACCCTCAACTATTTATGATGGTCATTGGTTTCAACGTACCTTGCAATTGATTGAAAAAAACGATGCCGCACTGCAAGGGTCTTACGCTCATTGCGACGAAAGCCTAGGTGGTCATATGGGCGATGACAAAACACTCGCCTTTATCGTCAGACGCTATGATGACATCAATCTAATGGGTAAAACTCCTGTCCCAGTAGCAGCGTTTGGCAGCGTCATGCCGGATGGTCGCCCCTTTGTCAGTCACTTAATTGATATTTTTTATGATGGCAATAGTCAGCGTTGGTTAAAAGACTACATTGGCCTGTTGTGCCATGTCCATTTGACACTTTGGATAAAATACGGCATTGCGTTAGAAGCCAACCAGCAAAATGCCATCATTGTCTTTGATCACCATAGCCGCACGATGACCTTGCTCATGAAAGACAATGACTCTGCACGCCTTTATCCACCAAGGTTTAACGCAGCTATAGCGCAAGCTGGCCTCGACAACTTGATAGACATCAAGAGCATTAAAGACCAACGTATCGTCGTTGACGATGAATTGGCGTTGGCGCAGATGTTTTTGACCATCACGCTCCAGCTCGACATCACCGCCATTATCGAGATGATGAGCACCTATGCCATCCTCGACCGTCATCAGGCTTACCAAACTCTTCTAAACGGTATTGATACGACCTTACGCAGCCTATCCAAACAAGGTTACGACACTCATCTTGCACAGCAAGTCTTATTAGAGAGCCAGCACTGGTATATCAAATACTTGCTGTCTGCTGGCAGTCTGTTGTCAAAAGAGCAGTCTGGCGCGACTGATATCAATAAGTTTTATGGCAAATCAGCACCCAACACCTTAAAGCTTATGCAGCGACACAAGCAGGACTCGTAATGAACTATCGAATGATGGTGGCAATCGTCCTATGTTGTCACTACCTGTCCGCCTTTTCTGCGTTAGGTATGCCGTTGTTTTTGCCAATCATGCTCCAAGAGCTAAATGCGCCATTGCAATCAGGCTGGGTTGGCTTGCTGTTTATACTACCGACCCTCATGACCGCCATCGCTGCCCGATACTGGGGACGTTTTGCCGATACGTATGGCCGCAAGACCTCCTTATTGCGGGCAGAGCTTGGCTTGGCGGTGGGGTTTTTGATATGCGGATTTTCTCAGTCTTTATGGCAGCTTGTCATAGGACTGAGCGTTCAGGGGCTGTTTGGCGGGACAATGGCAGCCTCAAACGCTTATTTAGCCACCAGTATCACTGATAAAAACACCTTAAAACAGGTGCTGAATTTTACTCAGTTTTCAGCGCGGCTTGCCTTGATTACTGCCCCGATTGGGCTGGGATTTTTGGTACAACATTACGAGGTGTTAAGTTTGTATCGCGTGCTTGCCATCCTGCCGCTCTTAGCATTACTACTTAGTTTTTTGCTAAAAAAAGACATCATTACGGCAGGTAATATCGGTACCACCGCCAATACTGTCCAACTGCCTAAAGCGCCTGCAAACACCAAAAGCAGTAAAAAATCCAGAAACGATAAAAATAAGAGCTTGTACCCCGCGCAAAGTCTAACGGGTGCCGCTTTTTTCGCCAATCCTTATCTGTTTATATCGCTGCTGCAGTTTTTCTTAGCCTTTTGTATGGTAGCGACTTTTCCATACTTTTTGCCATTTGCCAAAACCTTTGGGCTTAGCAGCGCTGAAATAGGACAGTTATATGCCATGCCTCATGCCATATATCTGATCTGCCAGCTGCTCTATGGACGCATCAGCCAGTACCTGCCAGCCATGTCCTTAAGCCTTGGTTTTGCAGTATTGACAAGCGCGGTTTTGCTGCACTTGACAGACTATCTTGCCTTGATTTGGCTGGCGAGAATGCTGTTTGGCGTAGGCATGTTTATGTGTTACCAAAGCCTGCATGCGCAAATGGCGAATACCAACCAGTCCAAGCATAGCGGCAAAATATTCTCCAGATACGATGCACTGGCAAAATGGGGCGGCGTGCTAGCAGGACTGTCAGTTACTTTGTTTGTACCGATATTTGGTCTGCTCTCTCCGTTTATGCTCTCAGCTATGATGGCAGCCGTCGCGATAATAACCGTTAGCATGTATCAAGCAACATGCAGCAAAACGGTGTAGAAAGCACCAAAACCATACTTACTCTAAAAACATTTAAAACATAAAAGAAGAGATCACTTATGAAACCAAACTATTCACTACCAAACGATACGATGTCAAGTTTTTTGTGGCCCAGTACATCAGTCAAAAACACCCCAGTGCCAAGCCTACTGTCGCAGTACCATCAGTACAAGTCTGAGCAGCATGCACTGACAAACATCATCAATTGTTATCTTCGTGAGTTCGCCATTCCTCATCAAGACCTAAGCATTGATGAGTCTGATGACGATTTACCACTTTGTCTACGTGATAACCACGCTGGCCTGAGCGCACAACTATTGACGATTCGATTTCCTATCGCTCATGAGACTGCTTCTGCAAAAATCGTATTGCCTGTGGCCTACTTTAGTAATCTAGGCAAGTGCCAGCCGAACGGCGCACCTTGGCTAAAAGCGCATGGTCAATCATGGACATGCCTTGATATTCATCAATTGGTCGATTATCTGCACAGTTATATTGCGACGCGCTATCAAATCGATATCAACCAAGAGCTAAAGCATCAGATTGATAATAGCATCAGCGTGACCACCGCCTTTTTGCAGACCTCGAGCACCCACGCCACTGGCTACCAGCAAGATATACAGCAAAATACAACAAACGTTAATGGCTATATAGATAGCGAACAGGCGTTACTTTGGGGTCATGCGTATCATCCGTCGCCGAAAAGCCGGCAAGGGGTCGATATGGCGTCTTTGTTGGCGCACTCGCCTGAAACCCAAAGCCAGTTTGCTTTGTTTTGGTTTAAGGTTAATCCCTCCCTCGTCAGCTATATTGGCAAAGATACCAAAGCCATACTGCGCAATATCGCGCGCACCTTACTTGCTGATGAATTATTAGCGACCGTAAATTCAGATACTGACAGCTTAAATACTGGCAGTTTAAATACCGATAGTGATACCGACTGGGTCTACTACCCTTGTCATCCGTGGGAAGCCGATGGCATCTTGGCAAATCCGACCATCAAGCGAGCAATTGCATCAGGATATATGATACCGCTTGGTCTGACGGGTAAGGCGGTGTCCCCAACCTCATCGGTGCGCACCTTATATCACGATCAGCTGACGCATTTTATAAAGTGCTCCATCCATGTTCGTCTGACCAATTGCATCCGCAAAAATGCTTGGTATGAGCTACACAGCGCCGTTTATCTAAATAATATTTTAGAAAAAATTGATCGTAGCAAACGCCTGACTGCACCCGCTTTTAAGCTAATGTTGGAGCCTGGGGCTGCCACCCTTGATATGAGCGCCAAATCCCCCGATGGCAATGCCAGCGCGGCTCAGTTTATTACTGAGTCTTTTGGTTTATTGTTCCGAGAGTCATTTACGGCAGATGATATTACATACCTAACGCCACAAGTTGCTGCCGCCTTATTTACCGAGGATAGGTTTGGAGACAGTATCATCGAGCGTCAGCTACAGCAGCGCTGTAACCGCCATGATCAGCATGATAATGAGCGCGTATCCTATGACACCCTAGCCTGCTTATGGTTCAGACGTTATGCCAATATTTTGATTGATGGCACGTTTGATTACTTTTTTAACCATGGCGTTGTGTTCGAGCCGCATTTACAAAACACTTTTTTAACCATGGCGTTGTGTTCGAGCCGCATTTACAAAACACGGTGATTGGCTTTCATCAAGACCTGCCGACATGCGTGTGGATTCGAGATTTGGAAGGCACCAAGCTGGTGGATAGCCTGTGGTCACTTACTGACGCGTCCGGTTTATCTGAGCGCTGCAAACAGTCTATCCGCTATTCTAGAGCGGCAGGATGGTCACGTATTGCCTATTGCGTTTTTGTCAATAATCTTAGTGAGGCCATCTTTTATTTATGCCGAGGCGCGCAATCAGCTGAGACGTTAGAGGCGCGACTTTGGCAACATGTCAAAGGGATATTGATCAATTGGCAGCTGGTATATGGTACTCAGCCTGAAATTCAGGCTTTGTTAGACGGCGGCCGTTTACCCAGCAAGACCAATTATAAGACTCGATTGCTCACGCTTGCTGATAAGCATTCTGCCTATGTCATGCTGCCCTGCCCGTGGCAGCCCTCTATGCCCGATGCCAAAACAGACAGCCAAACAATGACGCTATTATAAAACCCCACCATCTTTCCATATCAGACTAACAACCAGACTAAAAGGCACTCGCAAAATGACAACTGACATGACGACAAGCCACTCAGCCCAACCAGCAGACAACCATCCGCTGCCTGCAAAAATTATAAATACTATTCATGAACATAGTACGCAGTCGACACCGCTGTGTGCTTATATTTATGATTTAGACGCTTTAGCAGAGCGGATAAAAACCATGAAGCATTGCTTGCCTGCTAACACGCAGCTATTTTATGCCATCAAAGCCAACGCAGAGCCTGAAATACTATCCACCTTGGTAGAGCATGTCGATGGGTTTGAGGCCGCTTCAGCAGGCGAGCTCAACTGGCTACAGACCCACCAGCCGAACCATCCTATTATTTTTGGTGGACCGGGTAAGCTGACCTCAGATCTGCAGCAAGCCATACAACAGCAAATCGATACCATTCATGTAGAGAGTCTGGTCGAGCTGACTCGCATCCAAACCTTGAGTCAGTCCTTACAGCTTCCCGTCCGTATATTTTTGCGAATGAATATTGATATTGGTGACATCGGCAGCAGTAAGCTGGTCATGGGCGGTAAGCCTACCCCTTTTGGGCTGGATGAAACTCACCTCAAGCAAGCGCTATCTATCATTGACTCAAGTCCATTTATTGAGTTTCGTGGGTTTCATTTTCACTTGATGTCGCATCAATTATCAGTCGAGCGTCACCTGTTGTTAATGCAGCGCTATATAGAGATGGTCAAGAAGTGGCAGCAGGATTATCCATCGCTGCCCTCACAACTGACCATCAACGTGGGCGGCGGCATTGGTATTCACTATGATCCGCAGCCGCAGCATTTTGAGTGGCAAGTATTCTGTCAGCAGCTTGCCAGTATCTTAACGAAAAACCCGCAGTTTATGGTTAGGTTTGAGATTGGACGGTTTATCACGGCGCCCTGTGGTTATTATGTAATGGAAGTATTGGATATCAAAAAAAATCTTGGCGAGACATTTGTGATCGGTCATGGCGGCACCCATCATTTTAGAACGCCCGCCGCTCAGCAGCACAACCATCCTTTTTATATCGTGCCGCGCCGCGTGAGCCACGCAATAAAAGCCGAACCGCAAGAAAATCTGATAACGCAAGCCGCCATCACGGGCACCAAGGCAACCCTTGTCGGTCAGCTTTGTACGCCCAAAGACATACTGGCAAAGGGCCAATGGATTGACGCGCTGCATATCGGCGACTACTTAGTTTTTACCCTAGCAGGGGCTTACGCTTGGAATATATCTCACCAAAACTTCTTAATGCATGAGCCACCCAAAATGATTTTTTTGTAAGACATTAATGATGTTTTAATCTGCATGGCGCTGTAAAGGTGTCGTGCAACAGGAAGAAAGCGGTGCCCTAAAAGATGATGAGATTGGCATTGATAACTATAACCGGCTCCAAAAAAAGTGGTTACATGACAGTATGATGCGTAATTGGGATGAATCTGCATAAAATCATCCAACCATGGTAATACTAAGTTTCGACCCAAATCTGAAGAAGCTGATAAGCGAATTGTGCCTGTCAAATCAGCATCATTGTCATGCAAACCTGCATAAGCATTGTCCAAAATATCGACAGCATCTCGGCAGTGTTTTAAGTATTGCTCACCTTTACCGGTTAGACGCAACCTGCGAGTTGAGCAAATAAATAACACAGTATCAATCTCAGCTTCTAGTCGTTTCACTGCGGCACTAACCACGGCAGGTGATAAATCTAAATGCCGAGCACAAGCCGACAAACTGCCCAAACGAGCCGTTTCAATAAAAATACGTAAATCCTGCAAATTTTTCATCGTATCGCCTTGGTCAAATACAACTATCGTAAATCCTGCAAATTTTTCATCGTATCGCCTTGGTCAAATACAACTATCACTTGAGCAAGCATAGGTAGAAGTATAGCTAAAAAGCAGAATTTCATCCCTTTAAAACCCTATACCTTCAAAAAAATATTGAAAGTGTTTTCTGTTGTAGCTACTGGTGATAGCGAATGGACTTTATTACTATGATAGCGGCGCAGTAAGCTTTGGCGGGACAAAAGGGGTTAAGTGAACAAGATGCCTATGCGCAAAGCAAATTGGCGTTAACCATGTGGAGCATGGCTTTGGTTGAGCAAGTAGCTGCTCATAATATCAACGTGATTGCCGTCAACCCTGGCTCATTACTCAATACCCGTATGGCAAACGAAGCTTATGGACAACACTGGTCATCTGCTGATAAAGGGGCTGGTATTTTGGTAGCCTTAGCGGTGGCCAATGAGTTTGCGAATGAGACTGATCAGTATTTTGATAATGATATCAATGGCGAGTATGGCGATGAACGAGGCGAGTTTGGCAAACCACATAGCGATGCGTTAAACAAAGCCGCCATCGCACAGCTTATACAACACACCCAGGACATATTAACAGTCTAGCTAGTTTTGCATCAGCATTTTATTAAGCGCAGCACCCAATTTTCGGTAGGTGACCGTGTGTATTACGCAGGGGATTTGACTCGCTCAGGTAGTAATTCTGAGTACCAACTGGTCGATGAGCGTATCGTCGGGCACATGCCTAAATCGCTATCATTTCTCGAAGCTGCTGCCTTACCTTTAACGACCATCACCGCATGGGAGATAAGGCATCAGCCTACATTCAACCACTTTTTTATGTTATACACTCGTGCTTGAGTCAGTTTGCATGGTAAATTCCTTTAACATTGTAGATAGTCCGTTTTAAGTGTTCGATTTTAAGCAACTTGCTCCAAATGGTCCGAAAAACCACTCTACCTTATTTTATAAAATAAAAACTGTCAAAAATCTTACAATTATAAACATCAATCATTTAAACCAAGATTTATGGTTCACCCAACTACCTGATAACGTGAACAATCTTGGCTAGCTCAAACTAATCACTAACTTAACTCATCTACCACTGCCAACATCGCCATCAACGATGCTTCACCTAATTTGATAGAACGCTCTGGTGACCAGCCCATGTCTGCATCAGGTAGGTTATTGTTATCTTTAAAAGGCATCTCCAAAGTATTGGCAAGGCAATCAAAGCGCTCAGCCACCCAATTAGTTGCAACCGTCATATTCGCTTTACCTGGCGCATCAATATCATAGCCATATTCGGACTGAAAGTCGGCACTGGCCATTTTCAACACGTCTGAAAATCTATCACGCAGACGTGCTAGGCGGTCGTTATAACTTGGTGTCCCTTGAGAGCCGGCAAGAAACACATAAGGCAATGCTTCATCGCCGTGCACATCATAAAATAGATCAACGCCGGTCGTCTCCATTTTATTAATGTGCACATCATAAAATAGATCAACGCCGGTCTCTCCATTTTATTAATGACATGAAACACTTCAGGGCTTTTCTCTAAGCTTGGATCTGACCATTCACGATTCAAATTGGTACCAGCAGCGTTAGTACGCAGATGTCCGCGCACACTCCCATCTGGGTTCATATTAGGTACAATGTAGAAGTTTGCTTTTTCTAATAACATCTTAGCAGTAGCATTGTCTTCATCCAATAAGCTGTATAGTAGACCTTCAACCAACCACTCTGCCATCGTCTCACCGGGGTGCTGACGCGCAGTGATCCAAATATTGCGTTTATTTACCTCACTACTGCTATCGCCATTACCGATTTTTACTAAGGTTAAGTCACGCTTATCAAGCGTTTCGCCTAAATGCTCTAGTGTCACTAATGAATGCGTTTGTACAGCGGCCAATAAATCTTGATGGCGCTCATAGCTATAAGGGGCAAAATACGCAATTTGAATGGTGTCACATTCTAAATCTGCCACTATAGTTAATTTGCCGTCTTTATAAGTGGTAGGCAGACGGAACCAATACTCCCGATCGTAGGAAGCAACTGCTTGGTAATTCTCCCACCCTGCAACGTATGACGCCTCCCCTGCATTGACAACATTAAGAACATATTGCTCGCCAATCTCACCTGATAGACGAAAGTTAAACCATTGGAAAAACTCGTCACCAACATCTGGACGAATAGCCAATTGGATATCTTTTTTATTTTCCATGTTAATAATGTCGATATTACCTGCATCAAAATTGGCAGTGATATGCATAACCTCTCCTTAATGAGATTTTAAGAGTCTTAAAGTTAATTTTAAATATAGAAGTGTTTTATCAACCGTAAAATATAATAAAGCCTTTCAAACCCTATATTTTATAACCTAAAAAGTTTAATCACCAATTTTATCTAGGTGATGACTGTATATTGATTAATACTTGAAGTCATATGACGATAGTAAAATAGCCTATAAGTTGTTATATTATGAGAATGATTATCATTAATTATATAATAGATCGTCCATTAAATTTACAGATTTTATGAAATGGAGATTACTAATGAAACGCGCCCCTCAATTACAGCCATTATCACGCCAGCATCATCTTGGTTTACACATAGGACGTCATGCTAAAGAGTGTGCCGACAATCCGCAAGCAATTACTGCACATTGGCAAGCGCTGTCCTCTTATATTGATGATATGCACGCTCATTTTAGTATCGAGGACAATTTAATCACAAAGGCATTACTACCTCATCAAGCTAATCAACCTGAGGTTGCTTCTGTACTTAATACAATGAAAGAACAGCATAGACTGTTGAACAATATGAAGACGGAAATCCAAACTACTCAAACTTGTGAAGAGACTATAATCACTGTTGGACAAGTCAAACAACTTGGTAACTTATTGTATGATCATTTACGTTTCGAAGAGCGAGAGCTCTTTCCTATTGTCGAAAAATATTTAACGCAGCACGAGCTTGACGCTATCTACGCCGCCAGCCCGGACGACATCAAACATTTAGACGAAAAGCGTTAATTCAGCAAATAAAGAGCATGCCAGCAATAGTATTCATTTTGATACCAGCGATTTAGCCTTTATAGATCTAGCAACCCTATGATTTGAGCTAGCCTGAAGAGAGATGACAAGAATTGTCCGCCAACGCATGTAGTATCCCGCATGATTCAGCTGGTGCTTCTTTGGCACATTTTTGCCGCAAATCCAACAGATGCTGCTTTAATTGCACCAACTCTTTCATACGTGTCTCTACCGCATTGATATGCTCATCTAATAGTATATTTACCTCTCCGCAGTTTTTATCAGGCGTATCCCAATATTGCAGCAAAACTCGTACTTCCTCCAAAGTCATATCAAGCGTACGGCAATGTAGGATAAATTGCAGACGTTCAATATGCTCCTCACGGTACAAACGATAATTCCCTTGACTGCGCGTAGGCTCTGGTAATAAATTTTCTTTTTCGTAATAGCGAATGGTTTCTACCGTTGCCCCTGTACGTTTGGCCAGCTCGCCAATTTTGATAGGCATTTTTCTATCCTTAAATAGCTATAGTCATCAATAGTGATTCTAAAATTTAGACCATAAAGCAACTATAAGGTTCAATAAGTAAAAAATCAAACCGATTGAGTAATCAAAGCCTTGACCCTAAAGCCACTATAGGGTTCATAATACCTTTAAGAAGAGGATAAAACATTATGCAATATCATATTGAAGGTATGGACTGTGCCAGTTGCGTGGGCAAGATTGAAACAGCATTAACTCGTATGCCTGGTGTCTCTGATGTTCAGCTAAACTTTGCCACCCAAAAGCTCGCGCTAACCTTAGCGCCTAATGCGGCAACCAAAGACAAAGATATCGAAAAAACCATCAAGCGTCTTGGGTTTGGTGTGTCAGAGTTAACTGACCAACAAAATGAGGCGGACATCAATGAGCATCAAACAACGGTAAATAATCAGCGCTGGTGGCAAACGTTAAAGGGCAAACAAGTCATTGGTATTGGCCTGTTAATGAGCGCAGCTTACGTCTTATCATTGGTTTTTCCCGCCTACGGCACATGGGCTTTTATTACCGCTGTCGTTATTGGCGTCATACCATTTGCTCGCAAAGCGCTTGCATTAACGCTGACAGGCTCGCCTTTTTCAATTGAAATGCTGATGTCCGTCGCGGCCATTGGCGCCCTTATCATTGGTGAAGCTGAAGAAGCGGCTGCGGTGGTTTTTTTGTTCTCTGTTGGTGAGCTATTAGAGAGCGTAGCGGCCGATCATGCTCGCGCTGGTATTAGAGCCTTATCGGCGCTTGTACCAAAGACTGCCATTTTATTAGACGCACAGGATCAACAGCGTCAGGTGCCAGCAGCTTCACTACAAGTAAATGATAAAGTGCTGGTGCGTCCTGGTGATAGAGTCTCTGCCGATGGCATCATTATTCAAGGAACGTCAAGTCTTGATGAATCGCCTGTGACTGGTGAGTCCGTTCCTGTTGCTAAGACCGTAAACGATGATGTCTTTGCTGGCTCGATTAACGTCGATGGCGTACTACACATACGCGTGAAGAAAACAGCAGCTGATAATACGATTGCACGTATCATCGAGCTTGTAGAGCAGGCGCAAGCATCTAAAGCCCCGGCCGCACGCTTTATTGAGACCTTTAGCCGCTACTATACGCCTATCGTAATGGCACTTGCTGCGCTGGTTATTGTCATTCCGCCGCTATTTATGGGCGCAGAATGGATGACATGGCTATATCGTGGTCTAGCACTATTACTCATTGCCTGCCCTTGCGCGTTGGTACTCTCGACACCAGCCGCTATCGCCTCAGGGTTGGCAGTCGGCGCACGTCACGGACTGCTTATCAAAGGCGGTAATGTCATGGAGTTGATTGGCCAAGTCAGTACCGTCGCTTTTGATAAGACAGGTACGCTAACCGAAGGTAAGCCACAGGTAACCGATATTGTCGGCTTTACCTCAGCGCATACGGACGCTAAAGGTCAAGACAAGTTATTGGCACTGTTTGCAAGCGTAGATTCGGCTTCTAATCATCCACTTGCTAAAGCTATCGTAAATCATGCCAAAGCCGTTAAGGCAACTATCCTTGACGCCACTGATACTACTGCTACTGCGGGTAAAGCCGTACATGCTACGGTCACTGGGCGCTCTTTGAGCATTGGCTCCCCAGTCTACATAGCAGAGAAAACTACGTTGCCGATGACGCAGCAAACGCAAATCGAGACCCTGCAAAATGAAGGAAAAACGGTCTCGATCTTGTTTGATGAACAACACGGAGAGGCGCTTGGATTGATCGCGCTGCGTGATGAGCTGCGAGAGGATGCGAAGCAAGCTGTGGCAATGCTGAACACAATGAACGTGCGCTCTGTCATGCTCACAGGTGACAATAGACGTACAGCAAAAGCGCTTGCCCGTCAGTTAAATATAGAGTGGAAGGCTGAACTGTTACCTGAAGACAAGCTACGTCTGCTAAGCGAGATGAAAGACAACAATCAAATAGCAATGATTGGTGACGGTATTAATGATGCACCAGCGCTAGCAACGGCAGATGTCGGTATTGCTATGGGTAGTGGTACAGATGTGGCTATCGAAACGGCTGATATTGCGCTGTTAAAAAGCCGCGTGATGGACGTTGCCAATCTTATTGCGCTATCGCGTGCCACGATGACCAATATTCATCAAAATGTGACGTTTGCGCTCGGACTAAAAGGCATATTTTTGATTACTACTGTGTTTGGGATTACAGGACTTTGGATTGCGGTACTGGCTGACGCTGGCGCGACGGTACTCGTCACGCTCAATGCTTTACGTTTACTGCGTTTTAAGGAGATAAGGTCGTAAGTATTGACTGTAAAAACACTCAAACGTCGTTTATAAAAATTCTAAGCAGGAGGCAGTCCTTGATACGCTTTATTTAATAAATCTTTTAATTCCTCATAGTCATAATCACGAGGATTATAATAAGGACTATCACAAATAATTTGTGCCACCTCAGATGGACCCTCTTCGGGTAAGCCAATGTCTTTTAATGCCAACGGAATCTCTAAAGATTGATTTAAATGGTAGATTGCTAAACCAACCTCTTCACGGCTATTAACACCTAACGCCTCTGCCAATCGATCCATAGCGTCATCATCAGCATTACGATTGTAATGCACCGAATACGCAAGCGTAATGGCGTGTGCTTGAGCATGTGGAAGATTGTATGTGCCACCCAAAGTATGACAAATCTTATGATGAATGGCCATACCAACTGACCCTAGACAAACTCCAGCAAGCCAAGCGCCATAGGTTGCTTTCTGGCGTGCTGAAATATCACTTAAGTCATCTACAATCATAGGCAAAGCAAACTTCAATGCTTTGATAGACTCAATCGCCATGAGACTGACGATTGGGTTTTTATCCTCAGCATATAGTGCCTCTACCGCATGTGCCATAGCGTTCATACCTGAGCAAGCCGAGATTTGCGCAGGCAAGGTTAGATTTAGCTCTGGATCATAAATCACTACTTTGGGTAGGATGTGAATGTCCTTACCAGTGGTTTTTAGATTGTTTTCAGTGATGCCATAAATAGTCGTCATCTCGCTACCTGCATAGGTAGTTGGTATGGCGACTATCGGCAAATGCGTCTTTAAAGCAATGGCTTTAGCAAGCCCAATCGTAGAGCCACCGCCCAAAGCCAGACAACAATCAATATCGTTTGATTGGACGAATGCTACCGCCTTGTCCGCGACTTCTACCGGAACATGCATCACAGCGTGCGGATACACGCCTGCTGAAATCTCTTGTAATTGCTGCGATAACTTCTGACCTGCTTCTTTTTGGCCAGGTGTCGTAATTACCAAAACTTTATGATAACCATGCTGTATCAAAATATCTTTGGCTTCAGCTGATTTACCGTTCCCAAAATGAACGTCGAGCGGTAGAGCTTGGTAATGAAAATCTTTCATAATATCATCCTGTTTTGCAAAGCAGGTCTCGCTGGAAACAAGTCTCACTGAAAATACGCTGGAATATCGTTAGCATGGAGAAGCATCAACTCGCTTAATTCCAATGTCGTATCAAAACCTCTCACACTTTGTAAGTATGATTGATGTATTTAAGAATAGTAATTAGTTTAAAGCGACGTCTAAAGAGAAATATCAAACGCTACAATCTCTTCGATAAACTTTGCTTCAAGAAGGGATAAAGGCCGATGTTCATGCCAAAAAATATACACTGGAACATCGGCAATCCCCTTTTTAGGTGGCAGACGTCTAAGCTTAGACTCTAAGTGAGTAGCCGCAATAAATTGATCAGGTAAAGCACCAATACCATACCCTGTATAAATCAGACGCACTGCCTCGTCTAGATTATTAGTATAGGCGCTAACACGGCCTGTGAGATCGTGACTTTCTTTAAACACAGTAATTGGTGAGAGAACATCGCCGATATCTTCACTATTAAAAGCAATGAAGTCTTCTTTTAATAAACTATCAAAGCTCAATTCTTTTTCTAAAAATAAAGGATGATGGTAGCCACAGTATAGATAATAACGTTGATTGAATAGTAGTTCTTTATTGAGGTTTTCAGGAATACGTCTAGCCAAACAAATACCAATGGCAGGCGTTTTTTGGTTTAAGTTATTTAATATATCCATACTAGATTTGACCGTTAAATCTAGCGTAATATTGGGATACTTTTTTTTAAAATATACTAAAAACTGATTATATTTAGGATTGTGTATGCGACTGACTACCAATAGTTTGACCACACCTTCTAAAAGATGAGAATTACTGCCCCTCATTGCCTCAATAGAGGTAATTTCTGTGAACATCATCTGGGCGACTTGAAGGCAATAACGACCAATAGGTGTCAACTCTAGAGGCTTTGTATTGCGGATAACAAGCTGGCTTTCGAGCTGTTCTTCAAGTTTTTTGAGATTTTGACTAACAGCTGACTGGGTAATGTTTAATCGATCGGCAGCAGCACTAATACTTCCCTCTTCATATATGATAATCAATACATGAAGTAGCGCCCAATTTAAACTATCTGCTAATTTTTTCTGCATCATGACCTTTTGCAGAAGGTTTAAAATGAAAAAAAAAAAAAAAAAAAAAAAA
>NZ_LNUO01000087.1:0-7383 GCF_001462175.1 Psychrobacter sp. ENNN9_III | reverse complement strand
TGCATACGCACAGCAAGCAAGAAAGTTTTTACCAGTAACACCTGCTAATTAGTATATTTAATTTGAATTAAATACATACAGATATGCTCTAGAAATACAGTTTCGTTTTTAAGGAATAGCAATGAGTAAGCGCTTTGATAATAAAGTATGTATCGTAACGGGGGCTGCGCAAGGTATCGGTCGCGGGGTTGCTTTACGCTTAGCAAGCGAGGGCGGCAAGATAGTCATGGCAGACTTCTCACCTTTAGTAGAAGACGTGTTGGCAGAAATCATTGCAAATGGTGGACACGCGACGACCATCCAAGCTGATCTTGAGACCTATCAAGGTGCACAAGAAGCTATTAATAAAGCGCTTGATACTTATGGGCGTATTGATGTGCTGGTCAATAATGTCGGCGGTGCGATATGGATGAAGCCTTTCGTCAATTTCTCAGAAGAAGAGATTAATAAAGAAGTCAGTCGCTCCTTATTTCCGACATTGTGGTGTTGCCGCGCTGTATTACCAACGATGATTGAGCAGCAGTCTGGTACTATCGTCAATGTGTCTTCTATCGCGACGCGCGGTATCAATCGCATCCCCTATTCTGCATCAAAAGGCGGCGTCAATGCCATGACCGCATCGCTCGCTTTTGAGTATGCAGATAATGGCATTCGAGTGAATGCAGTGGCGACTGGTGGCACAAAAGCGCCACCCCGAAAGATTCCACGTAACGCAAAGCCTTTAACTAATGATGAAAAATCATGGATGAATGCAGTCGTTGACCAGACCATTGACCGCACCTTTATGAAACGCTACGGTACGATAGATGAGCAAGTCAATGCCATTGCATTTTTGGCGTCAGATGAATCGTCATATATCACTGGTAGCACCATTCCTGTGGGTGGCGGTGACGAGGGCTAAGCGCACAGCAAGTGAGGAAAATTTATACCAGTAGTAAACGTATCTTTTTTTTGAACAGACTATGTTATGACTAGTGCTGATTTGCAAGGAAGCAATATGGCAACTGTAATTCAAACCTTGAAAGAAGACTGGTCGCTCTCCGCGTCCGTTGCAGGGTTTCTGGCCGTCCTTATCTCTTATGCTGGACCTTTGATTATCTTTTTTCAGGCAGCGCAGGCGGCGCAAGTCTCAGAAGCCATGATGGCCTCTTGGATTTGGGGTGTCTCAATTGGCGCCGCCGTATCTGGTATCTTCCTATCTATTAAATACAAAACGCCTATCATCACCGCGTGGTCAGCACCCGGTACAGCTCTACTGGTGACCGTATTTCCAGAGATGAGTATTAATGAGGCGATATCCGCTTATATTATCTCAGCGATTGTGATATTTTTGGTCGGTGCCACCGGCTCATTTGACAAGATTTTACAATGGATTCCGAATGGCATTGCTGCTGGCATGATGGCTGGCATTTTGTTTCAATTTGGCTTAGAGTTATTTGTCGCCACTGATACCATGCCAGTTATCGTCTTTAGCATGCTTGGTTGCTATCTATTTGCCAAGCGCTTTTCACCGCGCTACACCATGATTTGGGTATTGTTTTGTGGGGTTATTCTGAGTGTCATATTCGGCAAGATGAATCCTGTCGATATGAATTTAGCCATCACCATACCGACGCTTATCTGGCCTGAATGGTCATGGAATGCCACCTTTAACCTAGCTATCCCTCTTATCCTTGTCAGCTTAACTGGACAATTTTTACCCGGTATGGCTATCTTAAATCTCAGCGGCTATGACACGCCAGCCAAGCCTATTGTCAGTATCGCAAGCCTCGCCTCATTAGCGGTTGCCTGTGTTGGCGGCATCACAATCGTACTTGCAGCCATCACCGCTGCCTTATGTACAGGCAAAGATGCGCACGAGCTAAAGGAAAAACGCTATATCGCTGGAGTAGCCAATGGTATTTTTTATCTCTTGGGTGGTCTATTTGCTGGTAGTATTGTGATGGTATTTAGCTTATTGCCAAAAGAATTGGTCGCGGCACTGGCCGGTCTTGCACTTATCGGCGCTATCTCTGCCAACATTACTATGGCCATGAAAGATGATGAACAAAGGGATGCCGCTTTGATTACTTTTTTGGCGACAGCATCCGGCATGAGTTTTTTAGGTCTTAGTTCTGTATTCTGGGGTATTGTGATTGGCATGATTGCCTATTATGTGTTAAACAAAAAACGTTTATTGTCATTTGCTTAATAAGCCTGACTGTAAAATCTTTATGGTTTAAAACAATTACCAACAAACAATCTGAACTATTTAAATCTCTAAAGCATTTCAATTATTAAAGCACTAATAAATATCACAGCAGAAACGATTTCTAATATTACTTTTCATAGGATATGAATATGATTAATAAAGCGGATAAAAGTATAACGGACGTACTCAGCCAAATAAAAGACGGTGCTACTATCATGATTGGTGGTTTTGGTACCGCTGGTCAGCCAGCTGAGCTCATCGATGGGCTGATTAATTTGGGCGTAAAGGATTTGGTCATCATTAATAATAATGCCGGTAACGGCGACCATGGCCTTGCCAAACTCTTAAAAACATGCGCTGTGCGTAAAATCATTTGCTCTTTCCCGCGCCAATCGGACTCTTGGGTATTTGATGAGCTTTATCATGCTGGCAAGATTGAGCTGGAGCTAGTACCACAAGGCAATTTGGCTTGTCGTATTCAAGCTGCAGGTATGGGACTGGGCGCGGTATATACGCCAACAGGCTTTGGTACTTTGCTCGCAGAAGGCAAAGAGACTCGTCATATCGATGGTAAAGACTATGTTTTAGAATATCCAATCAAGGCGGATTTTGCTTTAATTAAAGCGTCCAAAGGCGATCGCTGGGGCAATCTGGTGTACCGCAAGTCTGCACGTAACTTCGGTCCAATCATGGCAATGGCAGCTGATGTAACTATCGCTCAAGTCTCTGAAACGGTAGATCTTGGTGAGCTTGATCCTGAGCATGTTATTACACCGGGTATCTTTGTGCAGCATGTGGTGCAAATCCAGCCTGCTAGTACTGAACCTGCTAGTGATGAATCTGCTAGCACAGCAACGACAGCCACCGCTTAATACTGCCAATTATAAGGATCGTCATCATGAGCCATACTTCCTACACCGTTTTGACCCGCGATCAAATCGCCGAGCGCGCTGCACAAGATATTCCAGATGGTGCTTATGTCAATTTAGGCATCGGACTACCGACCAAAATTGCCCAATACTTACCTGATGATAAAGATGTGTTTTTGCATTCAGAAAACGGCTTACTTGCCTTTGGACCGCCACCTGCTAAAGGCGAAGAAGATCCCGAGCTAATCAATGCTGGCAAAGAATACGTCACTATGCTCGATGGCGGTAGCTTCTTTCATCATGGCGACTCTTTTGCGATGATGCGCGGTGGTCATATCGACATTTGCGTGTTGGGCGCGTTTCAAGTGGCAGCCAATGGCGACTTAGCCAACTGGAGTACCGGTGCGACAGATGCGATACCTGCTGTCGGCGGTGCTATGGACTTAGCCGTCGGTGCCAAAAAAGTCTTTGTGATGACCAATCACACGACTAAGACTGGCGACCCTAAAATCGTCAGCGAGCTTACCTACCCTGTGACTGGCAAAAACTGCGTTGATCGCATTTATACTGATTTATGTGTCATTGATGTCACCGATAAAGGCTTAGCAGTCACCGAAATGGTCGATGGCATGAGCTTTGCGGACTTGCAAGCATTGACTGGCGCGGCGCTAATTGACGCTACTAAATAAAAAACCCTCTTAATCACAATTTAAGATAATCAAAGCTTAGAACAATCAAAGCTTTAATTAATAAAAATCCAGAACCCTCAAAATTCAGGATAATCACTATGACTGATTCAATCACTCGTTTAAATAACGCTTATATTATTGATGCCATTCGCACTCCTTTTGGTCGCTACGGCGGCAGTCTAGCACCCGTACGTGCAGACGACTTAGGTGCGATCCCTATCAAGGCGCTAATCGAACGTAATGCTAATGTCAATTGGGTAAAAGTAGATGATGTCATCTACGGCTGTGCCAACCAAAGCGGCGAAGACAATCGCAATGTCGGACGTATGTCGTCATTGCTGGCGGGTCTACCTTATCAAGTGCCGGCAACCACCGTGAATCGCTTGTGCGGCTCGTCAATGGATGCGTTAGCGATAGCGGCGCGCGCGATTAAAGTAGGTGAAGCCAATATCATTATCGCAGGTGGTGTCGAGAGCATGAGCCGTGCGCCATTCGTCATGGGCAAATCAGATCAAACGTTCGGTCGTAGTCAAAAGCTTGAAGATACCACTATGGGCTGGCGCTTTGTCAATCCAAAGCTCGATGAGCTATATGGCACAGAGAGCATGCCGCAAACCGCTGAAAATGTCGCAAAGCAATTCGATGTCAACCGTGCTGATCAAGATGCATTCGCCCTACGTAGCCAACAACGTACCGCAGCGGCGCAAGCGTCAGGATTCTTCAAAGATGAGATTACCCCTGTCGTCATCCCGCAGCGTAAAGGCGAGCCTGTCACTGTCGATACCGATGAGCATCCTCGTGCTGACACCACGCTTGAGAAGTTGACCAAACTGCGTCCTATCGTCACCGCAGATGGTACGGTGACGGCTGGTAACGCCTCTGGAATCAATGATGGTGCAGCCGCCTTCCTAGTGGCGTCAGAGCAAGCGGTGAAAGAGTTTAATCTAAAGCCGCGTGCGCGTATTGTGGCCTCAACTACGGTAGGCGTTGAGCCGCGTATCATGGGTTTTGCCCCAGCACCCGCAATCAAAAAACTGCTGAAGCAAACTGGGCTGTCACTTGATGAGATGGATGTCATTGAATTAAACGAAGCCTTTGCCGCCCAAGCCCTAGCTTGTACGCGTGACTTAGGATTGGCTGATGATAGCGAGCGCGTCAACCCTAACGGTGGTGCGATTGCCCTTGGTCATCCACTTGGCGCCTCAGGTGCACGATTGATTTTAACAGCGCTTAATCAACTGGAAAAAACAGACAAGCGTTATGCTATCTGCTCGATGTGTATTGGCGTTGGACAAGGTATCGCGATGATCATTGAACGTGTGGATAGTGAATAGCGCTTGCAGCGTTTTTTAACTTTATAATTATAAATAAGCGAGGTAACTATTTATGCCAGTATTCAAAAATAAAGACGTCGATATCAACTACGCAACCTTTGGCGATAGCAGCAACCCTGCTCTAGTATTCTCCAACTCTTTGGGTACCAGCTATCATATGTGGCAGCCGCAAATCGATGTCTTGCAAACTGAATACTTTATTATCTGCTACGACACCCGTGGTCATGGTAAATCCTCTGTACCAACAGGTCCTTATCGTTTGGATCAGCTTGGGCAAGATGTCATTGATTTGCTCGATCATCTAAGTATCGATAAAGCGTTTTTTTGTGGGATATCGATGGGCGGCATGACTGGTCAATGGCTGGCTATCCATCATCCTGACCGCTTTCATCACTTAATGCTATGCAATACCGCGGCAAAGATTGGTAATGAGGCGGCATGGAGAGATCGCGCGCAATTGGTTCGCGCGCAAGGTCTAGATCCTATCGCGGCTACCGCTGCTCCGCGTTGGTTCACAGCGGATTTTATCGATAGTTATCCTGATGTAGTCGCAGCATTGTCCAGCGCTCTCGCGGCTGGCAGTAGCGAGGGTTATGCCAGCTGCTGCGAGGCGTTATCTGTCGCGGATACTCGCGAGCAACTAAAAGATATTCGCGTACCTATCACCGTGGTGGCAGGTACCGAGGATCCAGTAACGACGGTTGCCGATGGTCAATATATGGTCGATCATATCCCCCACTCTACGCTTGCGACTATCGATGCCTCGCATATCTCCAATATTGAACAGCCTGAAGCCTTCAATCAACTAGTCAGGCAGTATTTGCATGATCAATAACTCTATTGCGGATTAAAAATTTTTATAAAACGTGAGAATAGAAAAGTAATTACAAGGAAGACACATCAATCAACCAACAAACCATCATTCAAGGAAGAAAGTATGAAACGATCATTATTATCATTGGCTGTCGGTATTATGGCCTGTAGCACCTTTAGCGCTCATGCCAACATCAACATCGATAAAGAAGTTAAAAGTGTTGAAAACAAAGTGATTGAATGGCGTCGAGATATTCACAAGCATCCTGAGCTGGGCAATAGAGAAACCCGCACTGCCGCTATTGTTGCCAAGCACCTAAAATCACTAGGTATGCAGGTCGAAACTGATATCGCACATACAGGCGTTGTTGGATTTTTGAAGGGTGCGAAACCTGGCCCTACAGTGATGCTACGCGCAGACATGGATGCCCTACCCGTTACCGAAAAGGCGGACGTACCTTTTAAATCCACCATTGTGACCAAGTACATGGGTGAAGAAGTTGGCGTGATGCACGCCTGCGGGCACGATACTCATGTCGCTATGCTTATGGGCACGGCTGAAGTACTAGCTGCGGTTAAAAATGAATTGCACGGCAATATTATGTTTGTGTTTCAGCCTGCTGAAGAAGGTGCCCCTGAGGGTGAAGAAGGCGGTGCTGAGCTTATGTTAAAAGAGGGTATATTTAAAAAGTATAAGCCTGAGGTGGCGTTTGGGTTACACATCACATCGAGTTTAAATAGTGGAAAAATTGGTTACCGAAGTGGCCCTGTTATGGCGAGTGCTGATAGCTTCGATATAACAGTAAATGGTAAGCAAACACATGGTTCAGCACCTTGGAACGGGGTCGATCCTATTTCAACTGCAGCGCAAATCGTAACCGGCGTGAATCATATAGTCAGCCGTCAAATTGATATTACCAAAGAGCCTGCCATTGTCTCCTTTGGTAAAATAGACGGCGGTGTACGCAACAATATTATTCCAGATAATGTCAATATGATTGGCACTATTCGTAACTTTGACATGGATAATCGCGAGCAGATTTTTAGTAATATAAAGACGACGGCAACTCATATAGCAATGGCATCGGGCGCCAAAGCTGACGTCAAAATCAACAAAGGTTATCCGGTCACGATTAACAACCCAGACCTTACCACGCAAATGTTACCGACGCTCAAAAACGTAGCAGGTACAGACAATGTATTAGAGATACCTAAAATAACAGCATCCGAGGATTTCTCCTTTTATGCTCAAGAAGTACCTGGTTTATTTTTCTTTTTAGGTGGGACACCAGCAGGCCAAGACCCAGCTAAAGCCCCCTATAACCACTCTCCCTACTTCTACGTAGATGAATCGTCATTTAAAGTGGGTACAAAAGCGCTTAGTCAGTTAGCAATAGATTATCTGGCTATGAAAAAGTAACTCTATAGTCAATTCGTTATAAAAACGATACAGCGAGACTGGTATAAATGGATTTTTTGAATCAATA
>NZ_LNUO01000086.1:0-10475 GCF_001462175.1 Psychrobacter sp. ENNN9_III | reverse complement strand
CGGGCCCCCTTCTGCCCTTCAAATCTATTAGACTTGAAGGGGTTTTTTATTGAATGTTCAATAAGAACATATTAGCTTAAAACTCATATTTGGCCATTATTTCAACTTGCTGACCTTTTCTTACTTCTAAAGTGGTCCTATCGCTTCTGTCTCTCCACTCAACACCAATATCTAAATCTGGAAAATACTCATAGACAAGGTTAATGCTTTTTACATTCACAGAGGTATCTACCGCATCATCTACATTAATCTCACCATAACGCATGTTGCTCATCAGTTTTTCTGTAAATTTATGCCTATACCCTACTGTGAAGCCAGTTTGTGATACAAGCTTACCGTCTTCGGCATCACAATCTACATTGTCAGTCGATCCAAGGACTCTTCCAACACATACGGTGGAATAGGCGCCCATCCCTTTACCATTATAGACGCTCGCATGTAGTGAATCATTACCCAAATTTAACTTGCCAGCCAAAGAGACACCTACACCTATATCAGAGTCTTCTCCATTTTTGGCCTCACGAGCCGTAACCGCCAAGTTATAGCTAAGATCAGATATATTATCTTTGTAGCTAACAACCATATCCGGCAAATCAGCTTCGTCATCAACAGGTTCTTGCGCTGTAAAACGAAACCCTTTATGAGTATAATGCACCGTCAAATCTGGACGAATATAAGCGCCCCCACCAGAGATAGTGCCCAAACCTGTACCTCGAAAGTCAAGCTGCTCAGTCAAAAGTGGGTAGACCGCTAAGAATTGACCATTCCATGTCTTACCTACGGTCAAATCATCGATTTGAGCATAAGCATGGCGAAGCCGTAAGTCTGAACCGCCATTTGCAGCGTTGCCATAAAAGTCCCCTTCAATAAAACCCGTTAATTTTTTATCCTCTATGTTCTTTGTGGTTTTAAGATTAATCCGAGATTGTCGTCCACTTCCTTTAAACTCAGACTCCCCTTCATCTGGAGAATAAAATATACCTTCCGCTTTAACATAACCACCGATACTTAAAGTAGTATCGCCGTTGGTGACAAGCTCTATCGCTTGTGCCTGTACGCATACCCCCAAGACAGCCAAACCAAAAGACAACTTTTTGATATAAAGCATGACCTACACATTCCTTGTGTTGTTTTAAAATTCACTTAAATTAATTTAAATCCCTTTAAATCTCTGCTGCTACCGTATTTTTAACCCTGTAAATACCAGCACTATCTCCTTATAGAAAAATTGTCTCCTAATTTAGTTAAGACTTTCAAAAGCAGTAATCGCGGCTTTTTTGGTCTCATCGATGTTTTTCTTTTGTCCAGTATCTTTATCAAGATATACCAGCACTGACTCACCGCTCGCGACGATAGTATTCATAGCCGTACTATAATAGGTATATTCATGAATCACGCTGGCATTGCCGATTTTCTTGACTCGAACCCCAATCCATAAGGTGTCGGGATAAGTCACTGGCTTGAAATATTGACAGGATGAGGCTGCCATGACGGAGAAAGTCTTTTCATTGAATAGTTTTAATTGAGTGTTATAGTGAATGCGAGCGTTTTGGGCATAAGTGTAATAGACCACATTATTGACATGACCAAAAGAATCCATATCGCCCCACTCTACTTGCTGAGAATAAATAACCGCAAAACCATGCATGGGATGGTGTTTATCTTTATTCAGCGTCTCTTGTATCTCTGGTAATATCGCTACAGCCTTCATAGTTCTCTCTTCTAGTTATGCCAATGAACACAGGTATTAGTAACAAACATTAAAATTATCAGTAAGCTCAAATGATTTTTTTGCAATTATCGCTATGGGTTAAATCAATTTTTCTGTGTACATCATGCGCATCTTTTTCTTATCGAGCTTACCCACACTGGTTTTTGGCATTTCTGTTAAGAATTTTATTTCACTTGGCACGCCATACTTTGGTAAATAGCCTTTTTCAACCGCTTGATGACCTATCGCTAAAATATCTTCCGCTTTGGTATCGGCATGCTCAGGTTTTAAGACTACTAATGCCAAAGGACGTTCACCCCCATCTTTCATCCGCTACTCCGATTATGGCCACTTCAGCAACGCTCGGATGAAAGGATAAAATATTTTCGACTTCAAGCGAGGATATCCATTCGCCGCCAGACTTAACGACGTCTTTGAGTCTATCGGTAATCTTTAGCGTGCCATCAGGTGAAATACAAGCAATGTCTTGGGTATGCATCCAACCGCCGCGCCATAACTCATTGCCAGCATCGGCATTCTTAAAATAACTTTGGGTCAGCCAAGGCGCTCGCACAACCAGCTCCCCTGTCGACTCACCATCCATTGGTAGGGCTTTGCCATTCTCGTCCCAAATCTCCATCGATACCAGCATAATCGGTGAGCCAGAAAGACAACGATAATTGATCTCTTCTGTCTTTGTCATCGCATTTGTCTGATCACCGAATGCCATTCTGGCAAGGACAGGACAGGACTCTGACATCCCAAACCCTGAGATAAACTCGATACCGCTTTCAAGAGCAGCTTCAGCCAGGCCTTCGTTTAATTTGGAACCCCCTACTGATAACTTAAGGCCGTTAAACTTGCGTCCTCGTGTTGCCATCTCTTTAATTAACATCTGTAAAATGGTTGGGACACCATGTGAGAGGGTCACCTTATGATGTTCAATCAAGTCGACCAATACTTTGGAGACATATCGCCCAGGATACACTTGTTTGAGCCCTATCATGGTTGCCCCATACGGCCAACACCAAGCATGCACATGGAATAATGGCGTCATCGGCATGTAGACATCATTGTAGCGAGCGCCTTGACCTTCGGCACTGAGTGCAGATGCTAGGGTACTCGATAGCGTCTGTAATACGATTTGCCTGTGGGTAAAAAAGACGCCTTTTGGGTCTCCCGTCGTGCCACTGGTATAAAATGTGGTAGCGATGGTATTTTCATCGAAATCTGGAAAATCAAACGCATCACTAGCCGCGGCTAGCATGGCTTCATACTCACCTTCGACATAATCTGGCATGTCAGCTTGCTTAGTTTTTTATATTATCTTCACCATATTTAGTACCATCAAAATTAGCAACATCGAAACCAGCATCATCGAGCCAAATAATTTTCTCAATAGAAGGGGCTTCATGACGATAGTTTTTAGCCATGGGCTCAAATTCAGCATTTAATAACGATAGTTTTTAGCCATGGGCTCAAATTCAGCATTTAATAACAAGGCTTTAGGCTTAGCATGATTGATGGTATAGAGCACTTTATCTTCAGCCAAGCGTACATTTACCGTTTGCAAAATCATGCCAGACATGGGCACGGCAAAATACGCTTCAAGGTAACGATGACTGTCCCAATCCATGACCGCTACTACATCGCCCGCTTGCAATCCCATGTTTTTAAGTACATTTGCCAAGCGATTAACTCGCTTAAAAAATTCAGCATAGGTAAAAGTGACCTTATCGGCATAACTAATGGTTTGCTGAGTAGAAGCAATCTTTGCACGGTTTAGCAGCTGCTTAATAATCAAAGGAAAACCATACGCTTCTTCGGCTTGTTGGTAGTCCTCATGTTGGTTGAGTATGGTTGTCATTATTGTCGTCCTTGATAATAAAAGAGTATGGCGTGGTCATATAGTTGATTCAATTTAAAAGAGGGGCAAGGCAACCGAGTACAGATGTATAGGTAATACTTCAAACGAGGTTAACGCTGTCACTCTTTTATAGTGGATTGACTATAGAAAGAGTTAAACTCGTTCAATCACCATGGCAAGCCCTTGCCCGATACCAATGCACAAACTGACTACCGCGTATTGTCCACCCGTACGCTGTAGCTCGCGCGCCGTACTCAACGCAAGTCTTGCGCCTGAGGCACCCAGCGGATGCCCGACCGCAATCGCCCCGCCATTGGGGTTGACGCGCTGGTCATCAAAGTCAATCTCTAAACCTTTTAGACAGCCGAGTACCTGCGAGGCAAATGCCTCATTAATCTCGATGATGGACATATCATCAAGGGTCAGATTGGCGCGTTTCAATGCCAGTTTAATGGCCTCAACAGGGCCTACGCCCATAATATTTGGCTCAACACCCATAGCGCCAGATGAGATAATCTTGGCGATAGGCTTAAAGCCTAACTTTTCTTCTGCTTGCTTTGAGCCAATAATTAGCGCAGCCGCCCCATCGTTAATGCCCGATGCGTTCCCTGCGGTAACTACGCCATTTTCATTTAAAGGTTTCAGTTTTTGCAGTGCTTCCACAGTAGAGCTGGGACGGGGATGCTCATCTTCTGCTACTACTTTATCCGGCAGTTTTCTGCCTTGAGTGACGGTAATAGGAGTAATCTCTTCATCGAAGAATCCGGCTTGTCTGGCAGCTTCATATTTAGCTTGCGAGCTAGCAGCAAATTTGTCCGCTTCTTCACGGCTAATACCATATTCATGAGCAACGTTATCGCCTGTTTGCGGCATGCTATCGCCGCCAAACTCTTTAATGAGCTGAGGATTGGGAAAGCGAGTACCAATAGTGGTGTCAAATACTTTAAAGTCGCGACTAAAAGGTTTTTCGGTCTTGGCAAATACGAAGGGCGCACGAGTCATGGATTCCACCCCGCCTGCCAAAATGATATCTCCTTCATTGCAGGTAATACTGCGAGCAGCATCAACAACGGTGGATAATCCCGAGGCACACAGACGATTGACGGTCTGAGCTGGCGTTTTTACATCAAGTCCTGCTAGTAAAGTAGCGTTGCGAGCAATATTGCGTGAATCCTCACCCGCCTGGTTGGCACTACCCAGCAACACTTCATCAAAAATATCATCAGGTAATTGATGCTTTTTAACTAAATCTTTAATCACCGTAGCAATCAAATCATCAGGACGTACGGTGGCTAAAGCACAACGCTAAAGCACCAACGTGACGACCAAAAGGGCTTCTTAATCCATTATAAATATAGGCGTCTAACATAACGTTTCCTTGTTGTGTTTTGGTTGTGTTTTAAGAGTTTGCATTATTAAAATATAGCGTTTATTAAATTGGTCTAGCTCTTAGCATCAGCAATCTAGCATTGGCAATTGTTCTGTTGAGTAAATAATGAGATGCCTAGCTTGGCGCGGCGCTGCAACCATGGGCTAGGACGATAGCGCGGGTCACCTGTTAATCCATAGATACGCTCTAAGATAAGTAAAATACGCTCGGCACCAAGCTCATCGCCCCAAGAGATAGGACCATACGGATAGCCCAATCCAAGCTTGACGGCATTGTCGATATCTTCTGGTATGGCAATACCTTGCATCGCAATATCACAACCTAAGTTAATGACCATAGCCACCACTCGCTGCGCTACAAAGCCCGTGCTTTCGGCAATTAGCGTGGCATCGACAGCAGTAGTTGAGCCCTCATCCGAGTGATCATTTAAGCTCTTGGCAAACTTATTACTGCTAGCGAATAGAGCATAAGCTTGCGCCACAAATTTATCCTCTGTAACGATACTTGGCATGAGAGTACGATGCTTGGATAAGTCAGTCAGCATATCAATGGCGACCGCTTGTTGAGGGTTCACTTGATAGCGAATAGCAGCGTTAGTGGTATCCTCGCCGTAAATGGCGAGCAATATTAAGCTGTCAGATTGTGGTTCGTCGTTTTTATCAATAGTGATGTCATTAGCGTTTAGATAATCAACCAGCTGTTTTTTATCTTCTGCTAAATCTGCGCCAATCCAAACCGAGATGTTTGAGGTATCGGAATCTGTCTTATAAGATGATTGTTGATTCGTATTTGATGTCGCTTTTTGAGCGTCTTGTTTTTTATTTTCTGTGTAATGATAAAAGCCCTCACCAACTTTACGACCAAGCTTTTTTCCTATTAGCATTTGACGAGTCAACGGATGCGGACGATAGCGGGGCTCAAAGTAGTATTGATTATAAATTGACTCCATTACTGGATGCGACACATCGATACCAGTGAGATCTAGCAGCTCAAATGGCCCCATCCGAAAGCCAGCGCCTTCACGTAAAATACGATCGATGTCCTCGAAGCTAGCGATCCCCTCGCCTAATATTTTTAAAGCTTCTGTGCCATAAGCTCTGCCGCCATGATTGACAATAAAGCCTGGGGTATCTTTTGCCACCACCCCTAAATGACCCATGCGTTTGGCTAAATCCGTAAGCGTCTCTACAACACGATGGTCGGTAGAGAGTCCCGGAATCACTTCAACGATTTTCATTAGTGGCACGGGATTAAAGAAATGAAATCCTGCCACGCGCTCTGGGTGCTGACAATCAGAGGCAATCGCGGTTACCGCGAGCGATGAGGTATTGGTTGCCAATATGGTTTCAGCAGGAACAATGCTTTCTAGTTGTTTAAAAAGCTGTTTTTTTATCTCCAAATTCTCAATAATCGCTTCAATAACGACATCTACCTCAGCAATGTTGGCTATATCTTCAATCACGGTCAGATTGGACAAGGTAGATTGCAGCTGCTCATCAGTAAATTTACCTTTGGCCGCAAGTTTTTCGAGTGTGGCTTTTAGGGATTGGCGTCCTTGTTCGGCGGCGCCCGCTTTAGCATCAAATAACAGCACTTGAATGCCCGCTTGCGCTGCGATTTGCGCAATACCCATGCCCATGATACCGGTGCCGATAATGGCCAATGATTTAACAGTCATAATAATCCTTTATATGGTCTCGTTACTTTATGAGCTCTTGTTGCTTTATAGGGTCTTGTTGAATGATCTCGTTTTCAAAGTATATTTGCTGTTCTTCTTTATGCTTTGAGAAGTCTATGCTTTGACAAGCTATTGCCCTTTATAGTTTGCGTCACGCTTTTCCAAAAAGGCTTTCGCCCCTTCTTTTTGATCTTCGGTATCAAATAGAATTTGAAAGGCTTTACGCTCCAAAGCCAATGCACCTTGTAATGGCATGTCAACGCCAAGATTGGCAACTTCTTTGATTTGTTCTAAAGCAATCGGTGAATAACCCGCTAGTTGTTCAGCAATCTCAATAGCACGCTTGATAGTCGCCTCATCTTCGACCACTTCAGAGACCAGCCCCATTTGATCCGCCTCGGTAGCGCTTATCATGTCACCTGTTAATATCAGCTTCATGGCTTTATGTTTACCAAGCAAGCGAAACAGCCGCTGCGTGCCCCCTGCTCCAGGCATTAATCCGATTTTTATTTCTGGTTGGCCAAACTTAGCAGATGTGCCCGCGACAATAATGTCAGCGTGCATAGCAAGCTCACAGCCGCCGCCAAGCGCATAGCCATTGACCGCTACGATAATAGGCTTACGACAATTAGTTATAGCATCCCAATATTGCTCACTACGACGTAGATACACATCAACCGTTTTTGCCGTTAAGAAATCATTGATATCAGCACCCGCTGCGAATACTTTTTCGCCACCAGTTAGTACGATAGCCTTGGTTTGTGGGTCATCGTTTAATTGAATAAAAATACTTGCCATTTTTTCACGTAGTTCAGCATTTAAAGCGTTACGAACTTTGGGACGATTGAGTGTTATCAGACTGACACCATTCTCTAACGTTTCACAAATAATGATTGGCTCTTCCATGATGCTGTCCTTTAAATAGTGTCGTTAAATAAAATACCGCAATTTTTGAAATACATTGATAATTATAAAAATTAATACCGCATAGCGATATTTAGGACTAATATATACTGTTTATTTTCCTTTGTGAAGTATAAAATCTACTTAAATTAAGTAATTTTCTATCTATTGAGAAGAAAACTAATTTCTATATACCGCATAGCGGTTATTTAAACCAAAAGTATTGTAATTTAATAAACTATCAACTATGCTATTTATTCAAGGCAGTCTAAAGCCGCTATCAATCTATACCTCAATAAGGAAAATCATATGATCAGAGATAAGGAAGTCCTCGACCACATCGTACAAACGGTCCGTCAATTTGTGAACAATCAGCTGATTCCAAAAGAAGATTGGGTAGCAGAGAACGATCGCCTGCCAGAAGACATTATTAGTCAGATGCGTGAATTAGGGCTGTTTGGTCTTACTATCCCTGAAGCTTATGGTGGACTTGGCCTGACTATGGAGGAAGAAGTCATCGTGGCATTTGAGATGGGTCGCACCTCCCCTGCGTTTCGCTCACTAATAGGGACAAATAATGGTATTGGCTCATCTGGTTTAGTCATTGATGGTACCGAAGAGCAAAAACAAAAATACCTACCTAGGCTTGCCAGCGGTGAGATTATCGGCTCATTTTGTTTGACCGAACCAGAGTCAGGCTCAGATGCTGCATCTTTGAGAACCACGGCTATTAGAGATGGTGATACTTACGTGCTTAACGGTACTAAGCGCTATATTACCAATGCTCCTGAAGCCGGTATATTTACTGTGATGGCACGTACTGATCCACAAAATAAACGTGCTGGTGGCATCTCAGCATTTATCGTTGAGAGTGATACTCCTGGTATTACGCTAGGTAAAATTGATAAAAAAATGGGCCAAAAAGGCGCGCATACTTGTGATGTTATCTTTGATAATTGTGTGGTGCCTGCTGATGCGTTAATTGGGGGCGTGGAAGGTGTTGGTTTCAAAACCGCAATGAAAGTACTTGACAAAGGTCGACTACATATCGCTGCAGCCAGTACTGGAGCTGCAACTCGGATGCTAGATGATGCACTACGTTATGCCGTTGATCGTAAACAGTTCGGCCAACCGATCGCCAATTTTCAGCTGATTCAAGCGATGCTTGCTGATTCAAAAGCTGAGATTTATGCGGCCAAATCTATGGTACTAGATGCCTCACGTCTGCGCGATGAAGGTAAAGATGTCGTGACCGAATCATCATGTGCCAAGATGTTTGCCACCGAGATGTGCGGCCGCGTGGCTGATAGAGCCGTGCAAATTCATGGCGGTGCGGGCTATATTGCGGATTATGGCATTGAGCGTTTTTATCGTGATGTGCGCTTATATCGTTTGTATGAAGGCACTACTCAAATTCAGCAAATTATCATTGCCCGCAACATGATTAAAGAAGCTAGCGAGTAAGTAATATTTATTCGCTGATTAATAAGTATGTACGTTATTAGAGTATTGAGGTGTTTGCTAGGATGCTAATACCACCAAACCCTACCCTTAACTGTAGTCTTCTATTATCACAACAATAAGGATATATATTGTGAAAAGTGCTGCTATAACTTCAAAGCCAGGCTTAGATACTGTACAAAAACAACCTTGGAAATTGGCATTCGTTTTTTGTTTTTTAGTTTTATTATGTGATGGCGCTGATATTGGTATTCTCGCCTTTACGCTTTCAAGCCTAAAGCTAGAATTCGGATTGACCAACGTACAAGCTGGTGCTTTAGGCAGTTGGTCATTATTCGGCATGGCAATCGGTGGATTTTTTGGTGGTTGGGCTTGTGATCGCTTTGGCCGAGTGCGTGTTATCGTGTTTGCGACAGCGCTTTTCTCCTTATTATCTGGTTTTAGTGGATTTGTGCAGAGCTATGAGCAGTTTATAGCATTACGGTTCACCGCTTGTTTGGGTCTTGGTAGTCTATATATCGCGACCAATACTTTGATGTCTGAAATGGTACCTACCCAACATCGAACGACTGTGCTTGCGATGTTGATGACAGGTTTCACGTTAGGGTCTTTAGTGATCACTAGCGTCTCTGCCTGGATTATTCCCAGCTATGGTTGGCGCACCTTATATCTCTTAACGTTTCTACCTATTATTCTCGCAGTAGCGATGTACTTTCTTATACCTGAACCAAATTCTTGGAAAGAGGCACGGGCACTGAAACTCAGTGGCGCAAAAAACTCGCTCCAAAAACCAGAAAACCCTTACAAAGCAATTTTTGAAAATCCCAAACATCGCATTATGTTCATTTTATGGTCCATGAGTTCAGGTTTACTACTCTTTGGTTATTTTGGTGTAAGTAACTGGCTTCCTTCTTATCTAGAGACTGAGCTGGGTATCAAATTTAAGGAGATGGCTCTATATATGGCGGGTACTTATTTGACCATGATGTTTGCTAAATTAGTGGCAGGTATAGTAGCTGATAGAATCGGTCGCAAGATAGTATTCGCTTTTGGCACCATGGGCACCGCCCTATTTATTCCAGTATTGGTCTATATGCATACTCCAGACAATATCGGTTGGTTGATGATAGCCTTTGGTTTCCTATATGGTATCCCTTATGCGATCAATGCCACTTACTTAACGGAAAGCTTTCCTACTGCTATTCGCGGGACTGCTATTGGTGGTGCGTTCAACATTGGACGCCTTGGCTCAGTTATTGCACCTGTTGCCATCGGTTATATGGCCATGCAAAATTCTATCGGTGCAGGTTTATTACTTATGGCAGGCGCATACTTCTTATGTGGTCTTATTCCGACTTTATTTATCAAAGAAAAGCAATACGATCCACAAAAGGCATAATTTTATTCAATACATATACCGCATAGCGAAATAGCTTATAATGGCTGTGTTAAGAATTTTGATGCC
>NZ_LNUO01000085.1:0-5618 GCF_001462175.1 Psychrobacter sp. ENNN9_III | reverse complement strand
CTGAGCGTGTCTCAGCTTTTTTTTGCTTTATCATCTTAATTTAAAATGTCTCATACAACTCCCTACCACTTAATCGTTATGTTTGGTCCTCGATTAAAATAGATACATAACAATATAAACAATAAAATTAGCGCAAAATAATAACCAAGCTACCATATTTATCGCCATTCTTATTTTTATATTGATAATGATTCTTATTTGTAATATCATTCGCATCTAATATTTCTAATATCTTTCCTGTTATTTATTCTACTTTGCATATATTTTGCACTTATTGAGGTTCTATGCGTTTATCCCATTTAGCTCAGACACTAGCTGTTATGACTACTGTACTGGCTTTAACCGCTTGTGGCGATGATAAAAAAGTAACAACTCCTATTATCGATGGGACACCGCCATTACTGACAACTGATAGCAGTTTTTCTGATGGCTATAGTGCCGTTGCTGCCGTATCTGTCTCAGGACAAGTACAAGATAACAACGGTATCAAGTCATTTACTTATCAACTCAATGAAGAACCAGTACATACGCTAAAGGTCGATGCTGAAGGCTATTTTAGTGAGACTGTCTTTTTAATGTTAGGTCGCAATAAAATCACTTTAGAGGCTACAGATAACGCTGGTAACACGATGCGCTCTACCAAAACCATCTATTTAGGCGACACCATAGCGGCAGGTGGCTCACATACTGCTGCCCTTCGTGATGGACAGTTGTACAGTTGGGGTCGAAACAATTATGGTCAAACCGGTCTTGGGCTGACAACGAAAATAACAGACCTCATGGGACATCCAGATACGCCAATGCTCATAAACAATGCGCCACAAAACCTAGTATCTGTTAGTTTTAACCAAAACCATTCGCTCTCTATTGACCAAAACGGACAAGTTTACAGCTGGGGCGAAGACAAATATGGGCAATTGGGACCGGCACAACAGGTCGTAATAGCTGTAGTAAAGTTGAAGACTGTCGCCTTGATATCGGTGCTGTTCAAGGTATCGAAGATGCAGTCATGGTAGCCGCCGGTTACAAGCACAACTTGGTACTCACTAAAGACGGCAACGTTTGGGCATTTGGTGCTAACGGTGAAGGTCAACTTGGTAATGGCCCTGCTGCTAGTACAAATGGCAGTAGCATACCGGTCAAAGTAGACTTCTCAGCAGCAACCGACATTGGGCATATTGTACAAGTAGTTGCCAGTGCCAATAGTTCCTACGCCTTAGATGATAAAGGTCAAGTTTGGGGTTGGGGTAGCGACGCTTATGCCAATCTTGGGAAAGGCAAAGCATGTACCAATGCCAATGAGTGCGTCAATATCAATGCAACCCCTGTCTTTATAAATATCATCGAAAACGCTCAGAGTGATGTTACCCAAATCGCTGATGCGAGTATTGCTAAAGAGGTAGAAAAAGTAACTCAGCTTGCCGCTGGCCGTGACCATGTGTTGGCTTTGACCAATAGAGAGTCGGTCTATGGTTGGGGGCTCAATGCCACAAGCCAAATAGGCTATAACGGTGAAATATTCAGCGATACCGAAAAAGCTTGGGACGATATCATTGCAACACCTACCAAACTACCATGGTTCGCGGATAAAGATGTACGCCGTATTTATGCTAATGGCAATGCCAGCTACGCATTACTAGATAACGGACAAGTATATCCTTGGGGTATGTTTGGCGAAACAAATGGCGCAGGTAAAACCATTTATAACGATCTAGATGAGCCAACTGACAAACTGCCCAATCTACAAAATATCGACAATATGGCAATGGGCGCTATGCATCTTATTGCTCATGAAAAGTTGCTCAACCAAGATAACAGTTCATCTCTTCAACATGGTTCTTTATTTACTTGGGGCTGGAGCTTTGAGGGCTCATTAGGCAACAAAGACACCACACACGTTTGGATGTATAACACCCCTATCCCTGTTAGCTTGCCAAGCCAACTATAAGCAGCAACGGCTTATTTGCTTCAATCTTGCCGACTAAAACTTATAAAGAGCTACAAAAACATAATCGTTAAGTAAAAAAAGGGCTGCATATTTTATGTCGCCCTTTTTAATTAACGATCAAGCTTACTCATTTTTATTCATTATTTGATTGTACTGATTTATGACTATTTTAGGTAATCCCATGTCTTGTCGCCTCCATCGACCAACCATTTTACACATATCAGCATTACCTGCTATGCGTAATGCCCTGCTCTGCTTGGGTATGACTCTAATACTGAGCGCTTGCGGTGGCTCAGACGATAACGCATCTAGCACACCCAACTTACCTAGCAATCCTTCCTCACCAAACACACCTGATGAGACAGAGGCCGATACCGATTGGCTTCCAGCAGGGGGCAACGCCACGATCACAGCCGATATCTCACGACCGTTTTTACAAATCATGCCCAATCTTCCAAGCAGTGCCTTAGGTGGTGTTTCGCCAGGGCGTGAGTTATTTATCACCCAATGGACGCCCGCCAACCAAGGTCGCGTACTGTTTGACGGTGTTGGGCCACTGTTTAATGCCAATGCCTGCACTCAGTGCCACAGCGCAGAAGGACGCAAACCTATCTATGCCAACGACGGTGAGCTAAGCAACGCCATTTTATTTAGACTAGGCGATGCACAAGGAGTGGCTCATGCTTATTATGGTGAGCAAATGCAGCATCAAAGTATCGACGCCAGTATCGCTACCGAAGGCAAAATGCGCTATATCGCTACTGTCGAAGACGACAAAAAGTCTAGAAGTATAAGATTCGAATTTACCCCAACGGATTCTAACCAACCTTTAGGAGATACCGCTATTAGCGGACGTATCTCGCCGCAACTGGTCGGTATGGGTTTGCTTGATCTCATCCCTGAGGCTGATATTATCGCCGCCTCTGACGCTAATGATGACAATAAAGATGGAATCAGTGGCCGTGTGCACTGGGTCAATGAAGGCCCTGATCAACGAATCGGCCGCTTTGGTTGGAAAGCGATCAACTCAAGTCTGCGTACCCAAAACGCCAATGCCATGTCGCAAGACATGGGCTTAACCACTTCGATATTTATGGACCCTAACTGTACGGTTAATCAGCCAATTTGTTGGACAGCCGCCAATGGCGGTACGCCAGAGGTCTCAGACAGTAGCTTGGATGCTGTGACTGATTTTATGACAGCGCTTGCAGTTCCTGAGCGGCGGGTGAGCAATTTATCAACTTTTAATCAAGGTGCTAATCTTTTTACTCAAGTTGGCTGTGCTGGCTGTCATACGCCCAAGCAAAAGACTGGCGATAGTGACCGTTTTCCATTGTTATCACAACAAACTATCTACCCTTATACCGATTTATTACTTCATGATATGGGCGCTGGGCTTGATGATGGCGTGAAAGAAAAGAATGCTGAAAGTTTTGAATGGCGTACACCACCGTTATGGGGTATTGGAATCGTAGCAAAAGACCCAGAAGCGCGCTTTTTGCATGATGGTCGCGCCAGCAGTCTGACTGAGGCAATATTGTGGCATGGCGGCGAAGCAGAAGGCGCAAAAACACGTTTTAAGCAGTTGCCTGTTGAACAAAAAAAAATGCTGCTTTCATTCTTAAACGGCATCTAAGATCTTGAGTATCTACCTTTCGAGCACCTGTCTATGGTAGATATCCATTTTTAGGGGCGATATCAGGCGGTAGATCGGTTTCTCCTATTGCCTCTAGCAAATTGATTTCGATCGTGCGTGACAAAGCTGTTAGAGGTAACTGATTGGCTGCAAAACCAAAAGGCTCTTCTAACTCTTCACTAAGCGCATCTAAACCAAAAAAGGTATAAGCAATCCCAGCACAGATTAAAGGGGTCACCCAGCCCAGTGAGGAAACCAAGCCAAAAGGCAACATAAAACAATACAGATAAGTCGTACGGTGTACCAATAGCATATAAGCAAATGGTAAAGGCGTATTATGAATACGCTCACAAGCGGCTAAGACGATAGTCATAGAAGTAAGACGTTCGTCCATGTTTTGTATCATCTGCTCCGATGATAAGCGCTGACGCCGACTATCACCAAGCCGCTTACCCAGCAATCGCATTAAATAATCAGGTAGGTTACGCGACTGGCGCATGCTGGCATGATGTATAGGCGCCACAAAACGCTCGACATCTTGCCAAGGCGCCGTACCACGAAGTCGATGGCGTACAGCATGAGTAAAAGCAATCGTAAGATAAATCATATAGCGCTGGGTGTCCCGCCCATGCTCGTCTTTCTCATCTATAAACGAGAGCACTTGACGGCTAAAGCTGCGAGCTTCATAAACCAGCTGTCCCCACAGTCCTCGCGCCTCCCACCAGCGCTGATAACTTGCATTATTACGAAAGCCAAGAAACAACGATAAAGCGATCCCAAACACCGTAAAAGGCGCCATAGTGTAAGATGGAAAAGAGCGCGGAAACTCATGCTGAATAACCGTTATAAGTGTACTTAGTAAAGTAACCAACAAAATCTGCGGATAGATCTTTGGAATGATTGAGCCGCGAAGAGTAAAAAATATCTTGAGAGCATTGGGTGTTTGCCGGACAATCATGTCAGCTTCCTAGCGAAGTTGTCTGTAAATACTGTAATAATAAAACTACGCTGCGTCTTACGTAACAATTCTTAAGTACCAACTCTCAAGTACTAAGACGCAGTTAATGTACTGCATCATAATATAGGTAATGCTTGATGAAAAGATTTTAAATTGCTAATACCGACTATCATTTTATAATGTCTTGTCACAGGCAACACAGTACTTGAATAATATCCAAATGCCACTATAAATAGTGAATACAGCGACCGCACATAATAAACGTACTCATTTAAGAATGACATCTACCAAAGAACTGAGCGAGTCTCAGGTTTTTTTATGTGGTTAAAACAATGTGCAAGCCAATATTTCAACAAAAAATAAGGACTCCATCATGAGTGATGACCCAAAAGATAACGGCCAAAACTCGACTTCTCACCGAGCTGTCAATGTCACTGACTTAACCCCCAATGACGGTATGCTAAAAGGTAAAAAAACCGATATTCAAACCCCAGAGCTGTGGGACTTTCCAATGAACTATCCGATGAGTATCATCGGTCATGAAGGCGAGCATGAGACCTTACTTAATGAAGTCAAGCTTATCCTTGGTAGTCAGTTCCCTGATTTTGATTTGGCGTCTATAGATGTCAAACCTTCAAAAACAGGTCGCTTTCACTCAGCACGCGTCAATCTGTATCTGACCGAGGCTGCACAAGTCAATCGCTTATATGCAGCACTTGATAGCGCTAAAACTGTGCGCATGGTTGTATAAAACGTATATGTTAACGCCAGCTAAATTTAGCATTTTAATACCGTAATCGTCACTTATATGGGTGGCGATTTTTTTTGGTCTACTGTACAATCAGCACCGCGATGATTGACTCAATTCCATCTCTAAATAATCAAGAAATTGTCGACTAATAAAAATAAAGTCATAACCACTTTTTTACAAAAAATTTTATTATTTGAGACAATCGCGTCTAACCCTTATCCCATCGTCCTTTGCCAAATTTTGGACATGCTACTACCTTGTAGCAACATAGTTTTCTCCTAAAATCAATATAGCATTTTCAAAATTTTACTCCTTGGGCCCCGTC
>NZ_LNUO01000084.1:0-25857 GCF_001462175.1 Psychrobacter sp. ENNN9_III | reverse complement strand
ATCGTATGAACGGTGCGCTTTTTAGTTCTCCACATTTACATTCAAATCAATCTGATATTTTAATTAACTTTAAAAATTCTTTCTCTGAGAATGGTACGGAAATATAGCCATTTTTAGCCCATTAGAAGTTCACTCGTTCAGATTGAGGACACGCTCTAGTAATATTAAAATATAAAAGTTGATAAACTGCTTTGACCTAGCTTGTATATTCGTTACTATCTATATAACTTGCTATATATAGATAAATATCTAACCGTTTTTTTTATCACTCTTGTGTGATTTCCCACCTACTCGTAAAAAGGAATTTGCGATGCAAAAAATACCTTCTCAACCTCATAACGATATTACTTCCTCTCACAACCACCAAAATTATCAAAGTAAAATAGTATTAAAAACGACATTAAAATCTGCGATGCTATTGATTAGCAGTACAATCTTGCTGTCTGTATCTGCTCATGCGCTTGAACCCGTTGCACCAACTGATGCCAATGTGATAAATGATACCTCGATCAATACTAGCGCCATCAATCTCGCCATCATGACGGACAACCCAACGGTCGTACTTGAGACTCAGCGCATCACCCGAGCGAAAACCAATACGCTTACCTCAACGACTAGCAATGCCAAAGCCGATCAAGCCATCTACTCTGAAGATGCTATCCATCATCCGGTCTGGGCAAAGAACGGCATGGTCGCCACTCAAGAAGCATTGGCCTCTGACATTGGCTTACAGATTCTAAAAGACGGTGGCAATGCCGTTGATGCTGGCGTCGCTGTTGGCTTTGCCTTAGCCGTTACCTTACCGCGCGCTGGGAACATCGGTGGCGGCGGCTTTATGATGATTTATGATGCCGAGAAGGGCAAAACGGTGGCGCTCGATTACCGTGAAAAAGCACCGAGTAGTGCCTCGCGTGATATGTATCTCGATGAAGAAGGCAACGCCGTCAGCGACTTATCGCGCTTTCATGGTTTAGCTATTGGTGTGCCGGGGACAGTCGCAGGGCTTTTAAAAGCGTTAGAAGCTCATGGCACCATGAGCCGCGAACAAGTAATGGCGCCAGCAATTGCACTAGCTGAGGACGGTATAGAAGTCACTGCGGGCTTGTCGGAATCGCTAGAAGCCTTAAGCGATCGATTGCAAAAATGGCCCAGCACCAAGAAGATATTCTTTAAACCTGACGGCAGCGCCTATCAACCTGGGGGACGCTTAAAGCAGCCAGAACTTGCTCGCTCGCTGAAATTAATTGCCGCGCAAGGTGCTGATGGCTTTTATAAAGGTGAGACCGCGAATAAATTAGTCAAAGCCGTTAATGACGCTGGCGGCAGTATGAGCTTGCAGGATTTGGCTAATTACGAAGCCATCGCTCGCGAGCCAGTCAAAGGGGACTACCGTGGTTATGAGATTGTCTCTATGCCGCCGCCCTCTTCTGGTGGTATTCACATCGTACAGATTTTAAATATCTTAGAGGGCTATCCACTTAAAGACTACGGGCAAAATAGCGCGCAAACCATTCATTTAATGGCGGAAGCAATGCAACTGGCTTATGCCGATCGAGCTGAGTACTTAGGGGATTCGGACTTCATCGATGTCCCTGCCAGCGGTCTTACCTCCCAAGCGTATGCAGATAAGCTGCGTACATTGATTAATCCAAACCAAGCCACGCCAGCAGCCACGATTAAAGCCAACAACCCCTTACCCTACGAGAGCGATCAAACCACGCATTTCTCTATCGTTGATAAAGACGGCAATGCGATAGCCAATACTTATACGCTGAATTTCTCTTACGGCACTGGCCTTGTCGCTGAAGGTACCGGTATTTTACTTAACAACGAAATGGATGACTTTTCTGCTAAGCCAGGCACGCCTAATGGCTATGGCTTACTTGGTGGTGACGCCAATGCCGTTGAAGCCAATAAACGTCCGCTATCTTCTATGAGTCCAACATTAGTATTTAAGGACAGCAAACCTTATATCGTGACTGGTAGCCCCGGTGGTAGCCGTATCATTACTACCGTCACCCAAATCATCTCCAATGTCATCGACCATGATATGAATATCGCAGAGGCCACGCATGCACCGCGTATTCATGATCAATGGCTGCCTGATGAGATTCGCACTGAAAAGGCACTAAATATTGACACGGTTAAAAAACTCGAATCAATGGGACATACGGTCAGTCCAAAAGCCACAATGGGCTCAACGCAGTCCATTATGTTGACGCCAAATGGTGTCTACGGCTCATCTGATCCGCGCATTGTCGATGCGGCAGTGGTGGGATATTAAATCGGGTAACAAAGTAGGTGTTCAGCAGATCCTAAGCTAAGGAGGGCCATATGATTGAGAGTAAAAGACCTGATAAAGCCACGTTAGCGAGCATGTTTCGCGATTTTATTGAGCCCGAATATGTGATCAGTGATGAGGAGACCCAAAAGCCTTTTGAGTGTGATGGTCTGTCTGTTTACTGTGATATGCCGCTGCTAGTCGTCTTGCCAGATACGGTCGAGCAGATACAAGAAGTCATGCGTATTTGTCATCGTTATCAGATTCCGGTGGTCGCTCGCGGAGCAGGTACCGGGCTTTGTGCCGGAGCCATGCCTAATCCTGATGGCGTGCTGTTAGTACTGTCGCGTTTTAAGCATATCCTCGAGATAGACCCTTTAGCACGCACGGCACGCTTGCAACCCGGCGTACGTAACTTAGCCATCAGTGAGGCGGCCTCCGTACATGGCTTATATTATGGTCCAGATCCCTCCTCCCAAATTGCTTGTACGATAGGCGGCAACGTCGCCGAAAACTCAGGCGGTGTACATTGCCTCAAATACGGGCTGACGGTACATAACTTGTTAAAAGTAGAAATGGTCACCGTCGAAGGAGACTTGATTAGCCTTGGTAATGAGGGGCTGGACAGTAACGGCATTGATCTGATGGCCTTGATAACTGGCTCTGAGGGTTTGCTTGGCGTAGTCACCGAAGTGACGGTCAAATTACTGCCCAGTCCCGAAAAGGCACAGGTCATCATGGCCGGTTTTGATAACGTACAGACAGCTGGTGATGCGGTAGGCGGCATCATTGCTAAAGGCATCATCCCATCTGGGCTTGAGATGATGGATAGCCACGCTATTATAGCGGCCGAAGCTTTTGCTCAAGCAGGTTATCCTACCGATGCAGAAGCGCTACTTTTATGTGAATTAGATGGTACGGCGGCGGAAGTTCAAGAGCAAATCATCGAAGTTGAGCGGCTCTTAACCCAACTAGGAGCCACCTCAACTCGAGTTTCTCAAAGCGAGGCGGAACGTGCTTTGTTATGGAAAGGTCGCAAGTCCGCCTTTCCAGCAGTAGGCCGCATCTCACCCGACTACTATTGCATGGATGGCACTATTCCTCGTGGCCAGCTGGCTTATGTATTGACTGAAATGCAAAAACTTTCGGAGCACTATAACTTACGCGTGGCCAATGTCTTTCATGCCGGTGATGGTAACTTGCATCCACTGATATTATTCGATGCCAATATACCAGGTCAGCTTGAAAAAACTGAGGAGTTTGGCGCTCGTATCTTAGAGCTTTGTGTCAAAGTAGGCGGTTGTATTACTGGTGAACATGGCGTCGGTATAGAAAAAATACGCCAAATGCGTGTGCAATTTAATGAGCAGGAATTACGTCAATTTCATGCTATTAAGTCCGCTTTTGATCCTGTTGGTACGCTCAATCCAGGTAAAGGTATTCCTGTCCTAAAAAATTGTCAGGAATACCGAGCACTTAACAAGGTAATGGACGATTCAGTGAGTCAGCCACCACAGCAGGGAGCACCAGCATGAAGGATATCAGTGCTGAGATAATTGAGCGAGTTAAACAGGCGGGTGTTGATGGTAGCAAATTACAAATAGTTGGCGGTGGCAGCAAGGCGTTTATGGGTCGCACGCCCGAGGGTGTCCCGCTTAATATTGCTGAGCACAGTGGTATTGTGAGTTACGAGCCGATTGAGCTGGTGTTGACCGCACGCGCTGGCACGCCGTTGACCGAGATTAATAACGCTTTGAGTGAACATAATCAGAGACTCGCGTTTGAGCCGCCGCTATTTGATGGACAGGCTACTTTGGGGGGCACGCTAGCGTGTCATCTCTCAGGTCCAGGACGTCCTTGGAATGGCTCGGTCCGAGATCACGTCCTCGGTATTCGGCTAATCAATGGTCGAGGCGAAGCGCTACGTTTTGGCGGTCAAGTGATGAAAAACGTCGCCGGCTACGATGTTTCAAGAATGCAGGCTGGAGCGATGGGGACTTTAGGTGTTATTAGCGAGATCAGCCTAAAGGTCATGCCCAAACCTGCTACTACTATTACCCTCAAACGCGAGATGGATGCAGCGCAAGCAATAGAGGAGATGAATCGCTTGGCAGGACTGCCAAATCCATTGACGGCTGCTTGTTGGTTTGAGAATCAGCTTTATCTACGTCTAGAAGGCGCGCGTAGTGCAGTCGACAGCACGGTTAAGCAGGGGCAAGGTGTGGTATTAGAAGACGGTGATAATCTATGGACACAGCTACGCGAGCAGCAGTTAGATTATTTTTCAGGTCAAGCACCTTTATGGCGATTCTCAGTCAATAGTAGTGCTGAACATGTATTGTCAGATAAAGAGTGGCTGCTAGATTGGGGCGGTAGCCAACGTTGGCTGCGCGGTGATTTCGATACTGAATCACTAGAGGCACTCGCCAAGAGTATGGGCGGTCAAGTGAGCCGTTACCGTGGAGGCGATCGGCAGCTGGATGTTTTTCATACTCAACCCGAGCCGCTGCGTAGGCTACATCAACGGCTCAAACATGCTTTTGATCCCATGGGCATTTTTAATCCGGGTCGTCTCTATAGTTGGATGTAATGGCTGCATACCCTATCTGAGCGTAATAGCTTTACATGATAGCTGAATGCAATAGGAAAATATTATGCGTACCCAAATTAATGTAAAGTATCTGGATCATCCAGAAATCAAAGAAGCGGATGCTATCTTACGCAGCTGCGTACACTGTGGATTTTGCAATGCCACCTGTCCCACTTATCAGGAATTGGGCGACGAGAGAGATGGTCCACGTGGACGTATTTATTTAGTCAAACAGCTGCTTGAGACCGGTGACATTAGCGAAAAATCACAAACGCATCTAGACCGTTGCCTAACCTGTCGTAGTTGCGAAACCACCTGCCCTTCTGGCGTAAAATATGGCCGCTTGGCTGAGATAGGCCGCGGCATCATGGAAGAGCAACTAGAGAGACCACTACAACAAAAAATGTTGCGCTGGTTGATACGCCAAATCTTGCCCTATCCGAAGCGCTTCGGGCTTTTATTACGCTTAGGACAACTGTTTCGATCCTTTTTACCTCATGATTTAAAGCAACAAGTACCCATCAAACAAATCAAGCGCGCTTTGCCGACCCAGCAGCATACACGCCGAATGTTAGTATTGGCAGGATGCGCGCAGCCCTCAGCGACTCCAAATACCAATATTGTGACCGCTCGCGTGCTCGACAAATTAGGTATTAGCTTATTTACTGCGCCCGAAGCCGGTTGCTGCGGTGCCGTCAGTTATCACATGCCAGCCCATGAAGAAGGGTTGGCATTCATGCGCCGCAATATCGATGCTTGGTGGCCTTATATTGAAGACGGCGTAGAAGCTATTGTTATTAGCGCCTCAGGCTGCGGCTCGATGGTCAAAGACTATGGTAAAAAACTACGCCACGATAGTGCTTATTCTGCCAAAGCCCAGCGGGTTAGCGAGCTTGCTCGTGATTTAGGAGAGGTGTTGATTAAAGAGGATTTGAGTCAGCTGCAATTGCAAGATAAAGGGCGCAGAACAGCCGTACACTGCCCTTGCTCATTACAACATGCTCAGAAGCTCAGCGGCTTAGTTGAACAAATTTTGCAGCAAGCCGGCGTTGAGCTCACGCCTACTAAAGACAAGCATTTATGCTGCGGCTCTGCTGGAACCTACTCGATATTGCAGCCTGAGCTGAGTGAGCAATTACTAACCAATAAGCTTGCGGACTTGACGATTGGTCATCCAGAGCAGATAGTGACCGCTAATATAGGTTGTCAACTACACTTAAGTAGCCGAGCAAGCATACCAGTGAAGCACTGGATTGAACTGTTGGATCCGCAGTAGTTAGATTTACGACAATAGGTAATTAAGTTGAGTATCTTTATTTACAAAAGAAGATAAATGTAGCTGAATTCTTTGGACATTTTCTAAGCTTAGTATATTGGATTCAATTAGCTGACAGTCATGACATTAACTACTCTATCCTTAACTACTCTATCCTCTTTAAACTGAGCACATGAGCACTATCGAGAGTCTTTATGATTACTTCAAATTTTGACTTACACATTATTGGTGGCGGTATTATTGGGCTTGCGACTGCAGTGACATTACAAGCACGAGGAGTAAAGGTAGCATTGCTGGAGGCAAATGAAGTTGGACAAGGCGCGTCATTTGGCAATGCCGGACATATCGCGCCGGAGCATGTATTTCCCATAGCTGATGCCAGCATGCTCCGTCATATTCCAGCCATGTTATTGAATCCAACAGGACCGCTACGCATAGACTGGCGTTACTTACCTCGTTTGATGCCTTGGGCCATTCAGTTACTACTGAATATGCATCCTGAACCATTTGAGCGCATTCATCAAGCGTTATTAAGCTTAAATACTAACTGCCTTCAAGCATGGTTAGACTTTGCTAAACAGTGGCAATTAGACGATTGGATAGAAGTAAAAGGTTCGTTATTGACCACTGAAAAAACAAGTGGCATTGATCTGCTCATGACCCAAGGCCAGCGTCTTAACGATGTTGGCGTGAACAATGAACTACTGACCAAAGAGATGCTATTAGAAAATGAACCCGCCTTACAAAATAATCAATTAGCAGCGTTGTTTTTCCCAAACACAGGACATATCACCAATTTAACAGCGGTAATCACTCAGCTTAGCAGTACTTTTAGACACCTTGGTGGTGAGATTGTTGAACATTGCCGTGTTCTTGAAGCACACACTGATGTAGATAGCATTCGCTTGAAGACCAATCAAGGGGATATCACCACCTCCAAAGTGATGTTATCAGCAGGTGCTCATTCAAAAGCCTTGGCTAAACAATTAACGGGGGTCAATGTTCCTTTAGATACCGAACGTGGTTATCATTTGATGTTACCTCATGAAAGCAAACGCATACAGACTCCCGTAACCAGTTTAGATCGGCGCATTGTGATGACACCGATGCAGGAGGGTTTACGTTTGGCGGGCACAGTAGAATATGCAGGACTTGAAGCTCCTGCCAATATGCAGCGAGCGCACATATTCTTACAGCATGCGCAGCCTATGCTAAAGACTCCCTTAAATTCCAACGATAATGTGCCATGGATGGGCTTTCGTCCATCAACCTCTGACTCTCTCCCTGTTATAGATAAGATTGAGCGTGTGTTTTTAAACTTTGGCCATCAGCATTTAGGCTTAACACAAGCTGTTGTAAGTGCAAAAATGATTGCCGAATACTATTTTGATGAAAGTCATATTATTGATCCCAAACCTTATCAGCTCGCTCGATTCAGTTAGGTAGGTTGCTAAAACATGATAAAATGGACAAAGACTAAGCAAAATATTAAACCTTTAATATATTCTTTGCTGACCTAGAAAACGTCTTTATATCATGATCATATCAAAGAGTTTTCGCAAATCTAGAAACCAATTCCAGTCTTTCTCTTATAACACCTAGTAGCTGAATCAGTGGTTGTCTGTGCCAAATAATGCTATTATTAGCAGCTAAATTTAAAATGAATAAATATGGCTATCGACGTCTTATTTACTTCTAATTACTTTTAAAAATCCACTCAAAGCATTGATAATAATAAATTTATTTTCTTAGCAGCTCACCTCCTTTCGATTGTATTAGTAAGAGTCCTCTATGGCATTTGTACACCTTGGCATTCACAGCGAATACTCCATCACTGATTCTATCGTGCGCATCAAGCCGCTTATTAAAGCCGCTGCTGCCGATAATCAATGTGCACTGGCGTTAACTGATTTATCCAACCTTTATGCTACAGTGAAGTTCTATCGTGCCTGCCTAGGTGCTGGTATCAAGCCTATCATCGGCAGCGAAGTTATCATGGATGATGAAGACACCAGACTGACACTGCTGGCCATGGACAACGAAGGCTATCAAAACATCACCCGTATTGTCTCGCTTGGCTTTACCGAAGGCCGCGCCGACCCTGATAATCACGGCATGCCTGTTATCAAGCGTCATCACATCCTAGAGCATGCTGCTGGTGTTATTGTCTTATTCGGTGAAAAATCAGACGTCGGACAGGCGCTAGTCAGCTCTATGCCAGAAAATGCCGATGTGCTGATCGCTGAGTGGCAGGCGCATTTTGCTGATCGCTTGTACTTTGCGATCAAGCGCACCAATCGCTCAGGCGAAGATGCTTTTATCAAAGCCGCTATCCACGCTGGCGCTAAGCATCATCTACCCCTTGTCGCGCACAACGATGTGCGTTTTTTAGAGCAAGAAGACTTCGATGCTCATGAAGCCCGCGTTTGTATTGCAGGCTCTTATGTACTGGCTGACCCAAATCGTCCGCGTCTGTATTCAGATGAGCAATATTTGAAGACTCAAGAACAGATGGCGCAACTGTTTGCCGATATTCCGCAGGTAGTTGACAACACTTTACGCTTAGCAACCCGCTGCAATGTGACCTTGACCCTTGGCATTAATGTATTGCCTGATTTTCCTGTGCCAGAGGGCGAGACCATTGAGTCTTTTTTTCGGGCAGAGTCGCAGCGCGGTCTTAATCATCGCTTAGACAAGCTCTTTCCTGTAGAAGCGCGCGACGAGAGCTGGAGCGACTTTCGTAAGCAGTACGATGAGCGCCTAGAGTATGAGCTCGATATCATCTTATCCATGGGTTTCCCCGGTTACTTCTTAATCGTTATGGACTTTATCCGCTGGGCCAAGGCCAATGGCGTCCCTGTGGGGCCAGGTCGCGGCTCTGGTGCCGGCTCACTAGTCGCTTATGCGCTCAACATTACCGATCTCGACCCCATTCATTACGACCTATTATTTGAGCGCTTCTTAAACCCTGAACGTGTCTCCATGCCTGATTTCGATATTGACTTTTGTATTGAAGGCCGCGACCGTGTCATCGATTATGTCGCCCAAACCTATGGCCGTGAAGCGGTCTCACAAATCATCACCTTTGGTACGATGGCGGCAAAAGCGGTGGTGCGTGATGTGGCGCGGGTACAAAGCAAGTCGTACTTTTTGGCCAATAAAATCTCTAAACTGATTCCGAAAACGCCTGGCATCACCCTGTCTCAAGCGCTCGAACAAGAGCCGCAGCTCAAAGACTTAATCTCCAACCCTGACAACATGGATTATGAAGATGCCATCGAAATTTGGGAGATGGCCGTCAAATTAGAGGGCGTGTGCCGTAACGTCGGCAAGCACGCCGGTGGCGTCCTTATTGCCCCGCATAAAATCACTGACTTTAGCGCCATTTACTGCGATGATGATGGTCACCGTGTCAGCCAATTTGACAAAGATGATGTCGAAGATGTGGGTCTGGTAAAGTTTGACTTCTTAGGTCTACGTAACTTAACGGTTATTAACGCTGCGGTGGAAAACATCAACCTGCGCCGTGCTAAAGAAAGTAAAGACGCCTTAGTCTTAGAAGATTTACCTTTAGATGATAAAAAGGCTTACAAGCTCTTGCAAGATGCCAAAACCACAGCCGTCTTTCAGCTAGAAAGTATGGGTATGAAAAAATACTTGGCCAAACTACAACCAACTAATATCGAAGACGTCATCGCCATGTGTGCGCTCTATCGTCCAGGCCCGCTCGATGCTGGTATGGTAGAGATGTATATCGACCGAAAACATGGCCGCGAAGAAGTCATCTATGACCATCCCAATCTTGAGCCGATCCTCGAGAACACCAACGGCGTTATTGTCTATCAAGAACAGGTCATGCAAATCTCGCAGGTCATGGCGGGCTATAGCTTGGGTGGCGCGGACATGTTACGCCGCGCCATGGGTAAGAAAAAACCTGAAGAGATGGCCAAACAGCGCGATATCTTTGTCACTGGTGCTACCGCGCAAGGCATCGATGAAGCGACTTCAGGCGGCGTCTTTGACTTGATGGAGAAGTTTGCCGGTTACGGTTTCAACCGCTCGCACTCCGCCGCTTATGGTGTACTCGCTTATCAGACCGCTTATCTCAAGCAGTATTATCCTGCCGAATTTATGGCCGCAGTACTGACATCCGATATGAACAACACTGACAACGTGGTGTTCTTTATCAATGACTGCCGTGAAAACTTTGGATTAACTGTAGACAATCCATCGGTAAACCGCAGTGAGTGGCACTTTGTCGCTGATACGCCAACCAATATCATTTATGGACTTGGCGCGATTAAAGGCGTGGGTGAAGGTGCGGTGGAGTCTATCGTCGATGCGCGCCGCCGCGGTGGGCCGTTTAAGGACTTATATGACTTCTGCCGCCGGGTCGATATCAAAAAAGTCAATAAACGTACGCTTGAGGCATTGGTCAGTGCTGGCTGCTTTGATGACTTTGCCGCGACGCTGCGCCCTGATTTGCCAAGCGATGCCGCCTATGAGATTCGCGGCGCCTTGATGAGTCAGTTGCCAAGCGCGGTACAGGCCGCGGAGCAAGACCGCCAAAACAATGAGCTTGGCATGATGGACTTGTTTGGTGAGATGGACGGTGTGGTCGCCGCCCCACCGCTCAAAATGACTGCCGATCTAATTTGGGGTGATAAACACCGCCTCAAAGCAGAAAAGAACACGTTGGGATTGTACTTGACGGGTCATCCTATTAATGAGTATTTGGATGAATTAAAGCGCTACACCTCCGGTGCTCGTCTCGATAAGCTTACAGACACAGGCTACAACGGCAGCTGCTACTTTGCCGGCCTTATTATCGATATTGCCAACTTTGGCAACCGAAATGTGATTACCTTAGATGACGGCACCTCACGACTGGAGGTCAGCTGCTATGCCGAACGCTTTAATCGCGTCAAAGACCAGCTAAAGGTAGATGAAGTGGTCATCATCAAAGGCAGCATCCGGGAGCGTGATGGACGCCTATTTGCCCGTCTAGATAACGCCATGAGTATGGTCGATGCGCGCCTGCGTTGGCTCAAAAAAATCAGTATTAAAATACACGGTAGTGATATTCAATTACTCACGCGTTTGCAGCCACTGCTCAAATCAGCACAAGCTGACATTATCCCAGCACCGCGCTTGACTTATAATAATGATCAGGACGAGCAAGACAGTAATAACACTAGTGTCTATGATCCTATTATAGGTGGTAGCTTATATGATGAAGATGGTAACGACTTGTTGGCGCTAGAAAATGATATGAATCAAGACACACTTCAACAAAATGGCAGCAGCTATGCCAACAACGCTTTGAGCAATACCGACGACTCAATCAATGATAATTGCTTACCACTTGGCTTGAGCATTTATGAAAGTTATGCTATTGCTAATATAGGGCTGTCTGAACACTGGCGCGTCTATCCTAATGACGACAATTTACAGCAGTTAAAGAGCATGGTAACTGAAGACAACCTGCATTTTCATTATAGTTAATACTATAAATATAGAAAATTAAAAACAATTATTTTGACATTGGATATGTAGTAATGACCGAATTCCACCTTAAAAAATATACTATAAACAATGACTTAGATAACGATATTATCGATCATGAACAATTCGAAGATTTACGTGACTTGTTCGAAGAAGATTTTGAATTACTGATAAGAACTTACATTACTGATAGCAAACAGCGTATTGTAACGCTACGTACAGCGCAAAAAGCGGATGACAATGCCAACGGCTTTGAAATCGCCCATGCACTAAAAGGCGCTAGTGCTAATATAGGAGCAACTCAGCTTATAGTTTTGAGTCACAAGCTACAAGAGCATTGCCGTGAGCGTAAAATTGACCAACAGGCAAACCTAATAGAAGACATTGCATTAGCATTGCAGCATGTCGAACTAGAAATCAATAAAAGACTAAATCCATAATGAGCATCTCTGACTTAACCGTATCATCCCATTCTTCAACATCCACCGCTGCTGACTATTTGTCTTGCTTGCAAGTCGTCATGGTTAATACCACTTTACCTGCTAATATCGGTTCAGCAGCACGAGCAATGCATACCATGGGCCTGTCACGTTTGACAGTCGTCGATCCTAAACTTCCAATCGATGAGACCAGCGTTTCACATGCAGCAGGAGGCAGTGATCTATTGTCATCAGCAGTTATTACGCCGACACTAGAATCTGCAATAGCGGATTGTCAGTTGGTCTTCGCCGCCAGTAGTCGTAGTCGCCACTTACCGCGCCCTGTAGTCACTCCCACGCAAGCCGCCAAAATCATGTTTGACTTTGTTGATAGACAGTCCACTTTTTCTACTGATAAACCTAATATCGCTATTTTATTTGGTCGTGAAGATCGAGGTTTAACCAACGAAGAGTTGGCTTATGCAGACTACCATATTCAAATAGATGCCAATCCTGCCTATCCAGTGCTTAACGTCGCATCAGCCGTCCAAGTGATTGCCAGTTTTATCTTCGCTTACGCACAAACACATGTTAAAACTGACAACAAAGCCGATTATGATCAATTAGATGTGACTGACGGTTTAGAGACGACTAGACACCCTATGCTCAATACTTATACGCGCCAGCAATGGGATGAGCCAGCGATTACCCAACAGCAATTGCAACAGCTTACTGAGCGTACCACTGCATTAATGGTTCAACGCAAATTGGCTGACAGTGAAAACTTAAAATCATTGCCTTCGCGCTTGTCTCGACTTGGCTCTCGCATACAGCTTGATCAAAAAGAATTTCAGCTGTTAAGCGCACTTATTGCCAAACTATCAATAGATTGAAAACTGTCTAAAAAATCCAAACAAATATTGATTTACTTTTTTATTGATATTTTATAGCTCAACGCTATATTTTAGGATGCAAAGCTGGTATAACTTGAAGATGAGTGAGCAAACAGGCTAAAAACCTTACTATTAAAAGTGTATGCTTATAGATGAATCTTTAAAAAAGTAGCATAACTGTCTTACCGCTGACTGTACTTCACTCAATATATTTCATTCAAGAATAGATAGGACGATTTATGTCATTGCCAACTGCCTTATTCAGATCGCTCGCTAGCATCAAACAAGACCTAAAAGAAGATATCGATGCAGTGTTCAATCGCGATCCTGCTGCTCGCAACAGCTTGGAAGTTATTTTAACTTATCCTGGTATTCATGCGCTTATTTTGCATCGCGGGGCCCACTGCTTATGGCAAAATGAGCAAAAGCTCGCGGCCCGCGTGGTATCCTATGGCTCACGCATTATGACTGGCATTGAGATACATCCTGCAGCCAAAATTGGCAAGCGCTTCTTTATTGATCACGGTGTTGGTGTGGTCATTGGCGAGACTGCTGAGATTGGTAACGATGTCACTTTATATCATGGCGTCACCTTGGGCGGCGTATCATGGAATAATGGTAAGCGCCATCCAACCTTAGAAGATGGTGTTATTGTTGGTGCTGGAGCAAAAGTTTTGGGGCCATTCACCGTTGGCAAAAATGCCAAAATTGGCTCAAATGCAGTAGTCGTAAAGACTGTGCCAGCAGGTGCAACGATGGTCGGTAGCGCAGCTCGCATGATTTCAGAGCATCATGATGAAAAAGGCAATCCACTTACAACTAAAGTAGATGATGCAAAGCAGCAAGAAAAAGCAGCGCAGGCGGCACAATCTAAACCTACAACGCAAAGCACGGCACGCGCCACTGCTTTCCAAGCTTATGGTATTGACCCCTCTTCACAAGATCCAGTCGCTGAAGCATTTGCCAAGATGCTCAATCACATCCAGCAGTCTGAAAAACGCTTAGATCAGCTGCAAAAAGCAATGTGCAAAATTGATCCTGATTTTTGTCAAAAAGAATATGACAAACTATGTTTAGAAGATATAGATGTTATCGATAAAGAAGACATGGATGAGGCAAAAGATAAATAGTAGCAGCTGATAACTTGTTATCGAATCTAAAAGCCTAAAAAAGCACACTGGAGTTTGAATTGATTACCTTAGGTCCTATCAAACGCCGTGTGCTTTATGTCACACTTTTTGAAATATTTGCTGTCATGTTGACAACATTCATTCTCGTCGTATTAAGCGGTAGTGATACCAAGCAGTCATTGATACTTGCTGTGATCATAGCTATTACCGCTGTTGTCTGGAATTTCATTTATAACACTCTCTTCGAATATTGGGAGCGACGCAATAAAATCAAAGTTCGTACTTTTAAGATACGTAGTGTCCACGCAATATTATTTGAAGGTGGGCTTACTTTAGTTTGTTTACCACTTTATATGTTTTGGTATGGCGTTGGCATATGGACTGCTCTTACCATGGAGATTTCTCTTACTCTCTCTTTTTTAGTATATACCTTTGTTTTCACTTTGCTCTTTGACAAGATATTTACACTTCCCTATCGAGCTGCTATGGCCACAAAAACCCCCATAAGTCTTGCTAACGAAGATTAAGGTGTTATGAGCGTATTAGCGCTAACTATTCTTCACATCAAACAATACTTCAGCCGATCTATTCAGCACTAAAAACAACATTTGTAGTTAACTCTTTAATTCCTATATTTTCATGCTCTTTAAATGGATAACGGTCTGCCATTATTATCCATTGCTCTGGCCATTCAAATATTATATTACTGCTTAGGCTATTTTTAACGAGAGCGGGTTTAATCATTAAGACATCAATATCCATGGTGACCTTTTTTATTGACGACTGCGCTTCTATTAAACGTTGACGATCACAATCACGTTCAAACTGCTTAAAAATTTGCTGCAGCTGCGATAAAGGCATCTCAGATTTGAGCGAAAGATAAGCACATTGATTGGTGTAGTCAGGTTTGGGTTGCTCTCGAGTCGCGGTAAAATCAGGGTTTTGAAACGCAGTAGACAACTGCATGTCGCCTAACGCGGCTAGACTTTCACAAACACGTGGCAAATAATACTCAGCTTGATGATTACTACCCAAAGCCAATAATACTGCCGTCACGGACTGCGCTCGCAACGCTTTGGGTGCACAAACCTTTAGTGTTTCAAAGTTCAAATCAGTCAATTTCTTATGCATATTATGTATCATTGGCCTTGCTTACGGCGGGCTTGTTTTTATTATCTTTTGCATAACGGGTGATTTGTACCCCTACTGCATCAGCGGGCTTGATAGCTGTAGGTTTAGCAATGCTTAACGTTAATTTATGACAGATGTATTTTGCTAGTAGTTTATCAGCGATTTGCCCAGCCAGATGCTCAAGCAATTGCGCCCTAATATCTTGACACCATTCGCTAACATCATCGCAGACCGCTTTATAGTTTAGCGCATCCTTGACATCATCAGAGACTGCGGCAGCACTTATATCAGTCTCAAGCGCTATGTCAATCAATAAGGGCTGCGTAATGGCGCGCTCCCACGCGTATACACCAATCACTGCTTCTACTTTTAGACCCTTTACAAATACCACATCAGATTCGGTATGAAACATAATTTCATCCTTATTCGCTAATTTTTCGTTTAGGTTATTGATTCTAACGTTTCGCTCAGTTTTTATTTAGCTTGTTGCAAAGCTTCTTCACGTAAACGCTCGGTTTTTAGTACCTTACTAGGCCTATGACGCCATAGGTCAATGCTGAATAATAGCAGACCGAGCCAGATCAAGCCAAAGACTACTAAACGATGCAAATCAAAAGGCTCTTTGTAATAAAACACCGCTAAAAAGAAAATAAAGGTCGGTGTCAGATAATTCATAAAGCTTAAAATGCTATAGGCGACCAGCTTTGTCGATCTATTAAATAGTAATAGCGGTATCAAAGTGATCGGACCTGCCAACATTAATAGCCAAATATTTGACGTAAACCAAAAGCCAAGCTGGCTACTGACCACATCAGCTTGCCAAAACCACCAAATAAAGATAGGTACGAGCATCGTGGTCTCAACGAACATTGCATCAACAGGAGTCAAAGGCGTTTGGCGCTGAATAGTACCATAAGTACTAAAACTAAAGGCGAGAATCAGTGATAGCCATGGTAAGCTTCCCAGCATGACCACTTGAATGATCACAGACAATAGCGCAAAACCAATCGCTACCCACTGCAAGGATCGCAAGCGCTCTTTAAATAAAATCATCGATAAAGCAACGCCAACTAATGGACCGATGAAATATCCCAAACTCGCCTCAAGGATACGATCGTGGTTGACAGCCCACACGTAAGTGAGCCAATTGGTCGCAATAATAATACCTGACAAAAAAGTCAACGCTATCCATCTTGGATTTTGCTTTAAGGTATCTATCCATTGCCAGCGCTTGGTCACAACCACGACGATTAGCAAACAGGCAAATGTCCAAACAATGCGATGTCCAATGATTTCTGTCGCGTTATAAGCCGCTAACTGTTTAAAATATAGAGGAAACGCGCCCCATATACAAAAAGCGATTAGTGCAGTGACGATACCGCTTCGCGTAGTTTTAATCGGGACTACTGGTTTTTTAACAACATTTTGGGTAGTCATAAGGCAAGACAACTTATTAGAGCAAAGCGCGACCTCACCTATTTTTATAAACTATAAAGATTTAGTGGTAAGAGCGCAGGGTCACTACATGTAGGATAAAAGTAAAAAGCAATGCGTTCTACCCATTTAGGTATCAACACATTGCTAACGATGACTGCATATTAAAATAGCGTATAAAGGTCAAAAATATTTCAAATTAATCCTCGTTTAGGTTTGTTCTTAGTAGGTTTAATATTTTGCTACATTTAATTAATGTCTAAGTACTTTTAATAATAGCAAAATAAAACCTTAAGTTTAGAGATGGTTACGCATCGCCTTGATTAACTTGAATAGACATACCGATTTGATTGGCAAGCTCAGCAAATCCTGGGAAACTGGTGTTGACCGTCTCAACCCCTTCAATGGTAATTTGTTGAGAGGCACGTAGACTAGCAACGGCAAAGCTCATGGCAATACGATGATCATGATGCGAGGTGATATGTCCGCCACCAAATACAGGTTGGCTATTATTTACTTCACCATTTTGACTTTGAATACCTTGCCCTTCAATGATTAGACCATCGTCAGTAACCGTACAATCAACGCCAAGGGTTTGTAGCCCTTCTGCCATAACCGCAATGCGATCTGATTCTTTAACGCGTAACTCTTTTGCACCAGTCAATACTGTACGACCGCGTGCACAGCTAGCAGCGATAAATAATACGGGGAACTCGTCAATTGCGAGTGGCACAAGATACTCTGGAATTTCAATACCAACCAAGTTTGAGCTACGAATCGTAATATCAGCGACTGGCTCACCGCCTACATGAGTCTCATTACTTAGGCTAATGTCAGCATTCATTAGCTTTAAGATATCAATAATACCCGTACGTGTCGGGTTAATACCAACTTGTGTTAAGGTCAACTCGCTACCTTGACTGATGGCAGCGGCTACCGTAAAAAAGGCTGCAGATGAGATGTCAGCAGGGACAGCGATATCACCGCCTGTGAGCGTACCACCGCCTTCAACGCTAATACGATTACCATCGACGGTCACAGGATAACCAAAGGCTGACAGCATACGTTCGGTATGGTCGCGGCTAACTTCAGGCTGAGTGACGGTCGTTGTGCCCTCTGCCCAAAGTCCTGCTAATAGCAAGCAAGACTTCACCTGAGCAGATGCCACTGGCATATCATATTCAATGCCTTGGAGCGGCTTGCCAACATTATCACGACCAGTGATACTAAGCGGCGCTGTGCCACTATGCCCAGTACTTTGAATGACTGCACCCATCTCTCGAAGTGGTGCTGCGACACGCTCCATCGGACGTTTATTTAAGCTGGTATCGCCTGTCAACACGCTATCAAATGTTTGCGCGGCTAAAATACCGGACAGCAGGCGCATACTGGTACCTGAATTGCCCATATAGAGCGGCGTTTTACTTGGTTTTAGGCCATTCATACCAACGCCATGAATAGTCAGATTGCCATTATCAGGACCTTCGATTGTCACGCCCATATCACGAAATGCCTGTAAGGTTGCGAGTGCATCCTCCCCCTCCAAAAAACCAGTGACATTGGTCACACCTGTCGCAAGGCTACCTAACATAATACTACGATGGGAGATAGACTTGTCACCAGGAATAGCAATGGTGCCTGTGACGGTGTTACTAGGAGAGATAAGGTAAGAAGCTGACATAGCAGAGGTATCCGTATAAGGGGTGCTGGCTAACATATGGCCAAAATGTCGCCGTGCGGCTTGCGCGCGGCCCAATAGGCCCATCAGGGCGGTTGAATCTTTATCAATGATGAGTTGGCGTATGTCCTGTAGATAGACGCTGTACTCATCAAGGGCGCTCACAATCGCGCTTTGATTGGCAAAAAATATATCATGCCACATCTTGGGGTCGCTAGCAGCGATACGAGTAAAGTCCCGAAACCCGCCTGCTGCATAGCGAAACATATCTAAATTATCGTCATGACTTGCCAGCTGCTCAACAAGGTTAAACGCCAGCAGGTGCGGTAAATGACTGGTATGCGCCAATATAGCATCATGATGCTCAGCATCCATTGCCATGACTGTAGCCCCTACTGCTTCCCACAATCGACGTAGCTTGGCAATCGCGGAAGAATTGGTCGTTGGTAGCTTGCAAATGATGACACTATGATTGGCAAATAATGTGGCGCGCCTGGCATGATACCCTGAATTTTCGGCACCAGCAATCGGGTGTGCAGGCACTAAGCCTACAGGTAATGGGGTAAATACGGCTTTTGCAGCCTCAATGATATTGACCTTAGTACTACACACATCGGTAATAACGCAATCAGTCGCGAGCTGGCCATTATCCATTGCGTTTTTGATATCGGTAAATACCGCTTGTACGGCTTGTACCGGTACAGCAATGACAATCAAATCACTACCACTAACCACGTCACCAATGATAGAGCTACCAGCATCAAGTAAACCATGCTGGATGGCTTCATCAATGCTTGGCGCATGCCTATCTACCGCCACCAAGCGCTCACTTAGACCATTATCTTTGATTGCTTGAGCAAGGCTGGCACCGATTAACCCTAAACCAATCACGCAAACTTGCTTAAATAAGGGCGACTGAGCGTTTGAAAGTGGTTGTTTATTATTGTTCTGATTGTTTTTTTTTGCTACTCACGGCGTTTCTCGTTGAACAAACCAATCCATATGTCTACACAAGCTTAAGCGTAGGTTTAGATTAGCGTTATAAAAATTTAATGAAAGAAACAGTACTTTTTATTAATGATAAAGGAGTGACGAACATCCGATTATGACACAGATGGTATTCATCTAAAGATACTGAAATTATCTATATTCAGTACATCCTAGACTAACAGTATTTATTTAATCATTGGTTAAGATGGAGCGCAGCGTATCAATAAGACGTAAATTGTCTTCTGCGATGCCAACAGTAATACGCAACCAATTAGGCAAACCATAACCTGCCAATGGACGCACTATAACACCCTGCTCTAGCAACGCCTGATAAATAGAAATAGCGGTTATATCTTCCATCTCAACTTTTATTTCCACCATAATGAAGTTGGCATGTGACTTGATAAATGCCAGTCCCAACGCATCAAATTGTTTTTCTAACCAAAGCATTTGCTCTTGATTGGTTTTACGCGTTTCTTCAATAAAGCTTTGATCGCCAAGTGCCGCAACTGCTCCAGCAAGTCCAACACGGCTGACATTAAATGGCTGGCGAATACGATTAAGCAGATCCGCTACGGCAGTTGAGCTGAGTGCGTAACCAATGCGCAGACCTGCTAAGCCATAAGCTTTAGAAAAAGTGCGGACAATAACCACATTGTTAAACTCATCTAACAGCGCACGGTTATTACTTTCAGGGCTATACTCAATATAGGCTTCGTCCAATACTACCAATACCGAACTTGGGACGCTTGCAACAAACTTGTGCAGTTCTCTATGCTGAAGCTGAGTGCCTGTTGGATTATTAGGATTGGCAATAAAAACCATCTTGGTATTGGGATTATCTTCTACTGCTTGACGCATAGCATCCAAGTCATGGCTAAATCGCTGCGCAGGCACTTCTATACCTGTTGCTCCTTGCATTTTCGTTACCATCGGATAGACGATAAATCCATACTGACTATACACCACCGCATCATCAGCACTGACAAAGCTGCGTGCCAAAATATCAAGCAAGTCATTGGAGCCGTTGCCTAAAGTAATACACTCTATATTCACATCAGTGAAGTCAGAAAGCGCTTGCTTTAAATAATGACCATTTCCGTCTGGGTAACGCGCCAGCTTTCCTAACTGTTCAGTAATAGCCAATGTTACTTGCGGAGAACATCCTATTGGATTCTCATTGCTCGCCAGCTTTACCACATCAGAAACGCCATATTCGCGAGTCAACTCTTCAACTGGCTTACCAGTTTGATACGGTGCCAGCTCTAAGATACTGTCATAAGCTGGAGTCAGCGGTGACAGTTCTAGCTCTGTCGATTTAGTAGGCTGCATGATTTATCCTTAAATGTTATGTCCAGCTATTACGTATTAATACCAACAATGAACGAATAACAAAGAGTCGTTTACCTAACCTAGCTTCCATAGTTCCTTCGATTCAAAAGAGTTATAAGGCAACCAAGGGCAGATGTATACTTCATACTTTAAGCAAGGTTAACGCTATAACTCTTTTATGGTAAACAGACTATAGCACTGCTTTCGGATATGAGCCTAGTACACGCACATCCTTCACTAATGGACGTATATCAGCGATAGCCGCGCTAACGTTTGGATCTTGAATATGACCGTTCATATCTATAAAGAATACATAAGCCCATTTATTAGGACGTTCAGGTCGGGTCTCAATACTAGTCATCGATACACCATGATACGACAATGGCTTGAGGATTTCGATCAATGCACCAGCTTTGTCATGAGCTGAAACCACAATCGAGGTTTTATCTTGTCCTGATGGTGCAATTGCCTCATGACCGATGATTAAGAAGCGCGTGGTATTGCTAGGATTGTCTTCAATATTTGAATACAGCTTATGCAAATCATACTCGGCAGCAGCAACATCACCGGCAATGGCAGCAGAATGCCATTCGTTTTTGAGACGACGAGCCGCTTCACCATTGCTTGATACTGCAACGCGCTCAACACTAGGGAAATTAACATCGAGCCAATGACGGCATTGGGCAAGCGACTGCTGATGGGAGTAAATACGGCTTAGACTTTCAACCTTAGTATGCTCAGCGACTAAAAAGTTTTGATGAATGGGCAGCTCAACTTCACCAATTATCTTTAATGATGAAGACAAAAACCCATCCAGGGTATGGTTGACTACCCCTTCTGAAGAGTTTTCAACGGGTACCACGCCATACATAGCAGTACCTGCTTCAACTTCACGGAACACATCAGTAATGGTCGTCATCGGTACTGTGTCAGCAGCTTTACCAAAATGCTTTAAGGCGGCAGCGTGAGTAAAGGTACCAACTGGACCTAAAAACGCAATACGCTGCGGTGCTTCTAAATCTAAGCAAACCGACATAATTTCACGGAACAAACGTGCCATCTTTTCGTCGGCGATTGGACCAGTATTGCGCTCCATGACTGCTTTTAATACTTGTGCTTCACGTTCGGGACGATAAAAAAATGGGGTTTTGTTCAGCGGCGACCTCATTTTTTGCCACATGCTCTTTTTTGACAGTCGCCACTTGCTGAGCCAGCTTGGCACGGTCATTAATCAGTGTGTGGATTTCAGAGTCTACTGCATCAATACTCTGGCGCAGCTGGTTCAAAAACGCTTGATCGGTCGAGGTTTCGTTTGCGCCTGCGGCAGTTGGATTTAGATTATTTGTGTTTTGCTCTGATGACTGCTCACTCATTACCGCCCATCCTTTTTATTACTGTTAGGTGTCACTACAATCTTAAATACTAACGGATTTAGCATTTCACTAATATATTTGAGGTGTCTTTTTTCTATTTCTTTGTCTACCAATTATCTGACTTGATCGCTTACGATTGACGATAACTTATTTATAGCTCAGCTGTATTTGGTAACTCAGTTTTTATAATTCGGTTTTTATCACCTAGCTTTTATAACTTATCTTTTAAAGTTAATATTAGGTAAATTCGATCGCTAAACAATCGACCGCCTCTACTATAGCAAAAACCGCGCACAGTGCCCATGCGTAAATAAATTAAATGGCGCAAAATTATAATAAAGCGCCAACTTTTTTATGGTTGCTCAGTATATATGCGCTATAGAACAGTACAAGCCAAACTATCATGCAAAATTACATAGCAAATTGTGCTACAGTTTCATATGAGCCATACCGCTATTAGGCGAATGGCTACCGTTAACTGTTTTCATAAGGATATATGATGAGCGCATTACAACAACTTAGCACCATGACCACTATTGTTGCAGATACAGGCGACCTTGCCGCTATTGCGCGACTAAAACCTATCGATGCGACCACCAATCCAAGCTTAATCACGAAAGCGCTTATTAACTCTGACAATCAAGCGCTGCTGCTAGAAACCATGAGCCAACATCAAGGCAATGTAGATGCAGTCATCGACGCACTTACCATTCAAATTGGCTGCGATATTTTAGAGTTGATCGAAGGCCGCGTATCTACAGAGGTCGATGCTCGTTTATCTTACGACACACAAGCGACCATTGATAAGGCTTTAGAGTTTATGGAAGCTTACCAAAAAGCAGGCGTCGACTCTGAGCGTATCTTGATTAAAATGGCGGCTACTTGGCAAGGGATTGAAGCGGCGCGTTACCTTGAGACTCAAGGTATCCATTGCAACTTAACGTTATTATTTGGACAACACCAAGCCGTCGCTTGTGCTGATGCAGGGGTAACACTCATCTCACCTTTTGTTGGACGTATTTTAGATTGGCAAAAACGCCAACAAAATCGCCAAAACGTCCCCGTCTCTGATGATATGGGGGTACAGTCCGTAAAGCTTATTTATCAATATCCGTAAAGCTTATTTATCAATACTACAAGCAGCACGGCTATGACACACAAGTGATGGGAGCAAGCTTTCGCTCAGTTGAGCAAATAATCGCGCTAGCAGGTTGCGACTTACTAACTATTGCCCCAAACCTTATCGATGAGCTCGCCGCAATGGATGTGACCGTCACGCCCCAACTCTCGCCTGCTATGGCTAAAGAGGCAGATGCTATGAAAAAGGTCAGCTTGACTCATGAAGCCTTCATCCACGAATATCAACAGGATAAAATCACACAAGACTTGTTGCCCAAAGGCATTGACGGCTTTATTGGTGCACGTGAGGAGCTGGCTCAGACATTGGCAGCGTTACGCTAATAATTTATACAAAACGATATAGCCACCCTTATTCAATAAAAAAGCGCTCTAACTTAACCGTCAGAGCGCTTTTTTATGCACGTTCACAATTTTAAGCTTTTAAAACGGTATAAACAGGTACTGGAAATTCACCATGTAGATCGACTAGATCAAGCAGTACTAAAGCACCTACTACCGTATGCTCAGCTGATCTGCATAGCTCATAAGCAGTCGTAAGCGTGCCACCGGTCGCCAAGATGTCATCAACTAATAGGACACGCTCAGGCGGCAGGTTGTTTTGCATCTCAAGCGTATCTTTACCGTACTCTAGCGCATAAGCCTTGTTGGCAACTGGCGGAGGCAGTTTGCCCGGTTTGCGTAGCAGTATCATCCCTTTACCCAATCGACCTGCCAGTAAGCTTGCAAATACAAAACCGCGTGCTTCAACCGCTCCCAAACAGTCTACTTCATCAATCAGTCCATTGGGTAATGCTGCCAGAAGCGCATCAACGACTTCATCAATATGACTACGCAGTAACGGTGTAATATCATAAAAATCAATGCCGGCTTTTGGAAAGTCAGGTACAGTGCGTATAATTTGCCAGAATGGGTGAGCAGTATTACGCGCATAAGACAGCTCGGACTTGTTATCAACTGGTATAGCAGCGGTAGTAACGCTCATAGTAACCCTTTCTTTGAAATCATATACAGTAGTAAAAGTGCAGATCATGCACAAGTTAGCGGCGCTTATCATAACATAATGGCTGCTATTTTGATGGGAAAACGTAAACAGACAAGGTCAATTACGCTAACTAAAATAAAACCTATAACTTGATAAATGCTTACTTATCTCAATATACAAGTGTAAACTTAACCACGTAAAGTATTGTTCTATGATAAACTACGTGCGTTTTTGCAAGCTGCTAATAGCGATAGAACTAGTAATAATTGATAGGATTATGTATGAAACGTTATGAATGTATTGTGTGTGGTTGGATCTATGACGAGGAGCTTGGCTGCCCTGAAGAAGGTATCGCTCCTGGTACTAAATGGGACGATATTCCTGATGATTGGACGTGCCCTGAATGCGGTGTTGGTAAGTTAGATTTTGAGATGATGGAAGTCTAGATTTACAGAACGCTAACTAGGATATCTCATGACGAATTCGAATTATGCCAATGACGCCCCTTATTCCAGCTCAAACGAGTCTATAGACACACAGGCTATAGGCTCATCTGAGGTGACAGGTTTATCTGATATTTCTGATAGTCCTCTAATATCTGCTGATTCAGCACACAGCTACCCTACACCTGCTTGGGAAAAGCTTGGTGCGCATAACTGGCGCGCTTCAGATCTAAGCGATCATCTTTATCAAGCCATGATCGATATCGGTGATGGTATCAACCTATGTGTCGAAGCTGGCGGAAATCCTGAGCATCCGCCACTGCTTATGGTTATGGGTCTTGGTTCGCAAATGGTGTTTTGGCCAGATGACTTTATTAAACGTCTGATTAATGCTGGTTTTTTTGTGATTCGTTTTGACAATCGTGATATTGGTTTGTCTTCTAAAGTTCAGATTGAAGGATTGCCGCGTGTGAGCCAGCTTAAGATGATGCTGCGTTTGCAAACAGGGCTGTCCAACAAGAGCCAACAGGTCGCTTACAATCTAACCGATATGGCAGAAGATACTGTACGTCTGATCAAGGCTTTGAATCTTGGTAGTACGCATCTGCTTGGTGCCTCGATGGGCGGTATGATTGCACAAATCGTTGCAGCGCGCTATCCAAGTTTAGTAGAGCGTCTAGCGCTGATGTTTACCACGACCAATCGCGCTTTTTTAAAGCCACCTAAACCTAAGCAGTTATATACCTTGATCAATCGCCCTGAGAGTCATTCTGAGCGTGATATTGTGCGCCATAGTGTTTGGTTTATGAAAACAGTAGGGACGCCCGGTCATGTTAATGTACGAACGGTACGCGAAATTGCCAAACTTCGCTATCAACGTAACTTTCACCCGCTAGGTACGGTGCAACAGTTGAATGCTATTTTGGCATCAGGCTCTATTAGTCGCTTCAGTAAACAAGTCAAAGCGCCGACCATCGTTATTCATGGTAGTGCGGACGGCTTACTGCCGGCCTCGCAAGGTCGCGTAGTGGCCAAGACCATTCCAAATGCAAAGTTTCATTTAATTGAAGGCATGGCACATGATATTCCAGCGTACTATCAACCTTATCTTGTTGATTTAATACGCAATCATCTACTAAATTAAACAGTTTATATTGTTTTTTTAAAGCTCTATTCTATTAACTCCAAAAAAAAGAGGCTAGAAGCATAAACGACACATGCATCCTAGCCTTTTTTTTGACAATTTACTCCTTGGGCCCC
>NZ_LNUO01000083.1:0-11313 GCF_001462175.1 Psychrobacter sp. ENNN9_III | reverse complement strand
TCTACTCTTTTTGACTATTAAACAAAGCGTTTAGTATGATAGCGGTCAGAGTTGCTGTACCGATACCACCTAAGTCAAAACCTCCTAGATGTAAGCTAAAGTTCCCCGTACCCATAATCACCGTAACGGCAGCAATGATAAGATTGCTGTTTTTGCTAAAATCAATGTGACTGTCTATCCATATTTTCACCCCAGCAATAGCAATCAAGCCGAATACGACAATAGATGCACCGCCCAATAACGCTGAAGGAATCGTCTGAATGATAGCGCCAAACTTTGGTGACAATCCTAGTAAAATAGCAACCACACCTGCTATCACAAAAATAGTTGTACTATAGACCTTGGTTACCGCCATCACGCCGATGTTTTCAGCATAAGTCGTCACCCCAGTACCACCAAACCCCGCTGAAAACGTCGTGGCTACGCCATCAGCTAAAAACGCACGACCCATATAAGGCGTAACGCGTGATTTGGTCATTCCTTCTACTGCTTTAAAGTGTCCAAGATTTTCAGCAACGAGAATAAAAGCCACAGGCGCTATCAAGATAATAGCACTCATCTCAAAACGCGGTGCATGTATACCTGGTAGGCCAAACCATGAGGCAGCAGCCACACTTGTAAAATCAATCGTTGTGCCAAAACCCAATAGGTTGGTCATAACATAGTAAGCGATATAGGACAATATCAAACCCACTAATAACAACAAACGCCTTAGCATACCGCGAGTAAACACTGCCACACTACTGATTAGTAGCACAGTTAATGCTGCCATCCATGCGTCAAACTGATTGGCTGATACGCCTTGAATAGTAACTGGCGCTAGATTAAGACCAATAATCATGACAATAGCACCAGTCACAATAGGCGGCATTAAACGCTCAATCCAGCCTGTGCCGGTTTTCATTACTAACAAGCCTATTAGCGCATAAATAATCCCGCAGGCCATAATGCCGCCTAAAGCGACATCTAAATTGGTATTAAAACCTACGCCAGCATAAGCTGTCACAGCAATAACAGGGCCAATAAAGGCAAAGCTTGAACCAAGATAGCTTGGCATACGACCGCCGGTAATCATAAAAAACATCACCGTACAGATACCTGACATCAAAATAGCCAAGTTGGGATCAAAACCCATTAATAGCGGTGCAAGGACAGTTGCACCAAACATAGCAAAGGTATGCTGAACACCAAGTAAAATACTTTTAGAAGCGGGTAGATATTCATTGATACCGACAGGATTGTGGTCAAGATCCCCGCGATAAGGTCGCCATGTAGGGAACCAGCGTCCATTTTCAAAGTCTGGATTGTTGGTAAGTTGCATCATAGCAGGTGTGATACCTGCTGCTTCTAATGCCGTTAAAGGGGTTTGAGTTTTGGCGCTATTTTCTGAGTGAGATGAATGCTGTGTCTTGGAAGGATCTTCTGAGGGAGTTACCATGCGCGCGTGTCCTATGTGGCCGAAAATAATAGCTAAAAAGGATAAATAAAGAATTAATGACGCAAGCACCATCCTATTTAGTATATCTCACCGTATTGCCTAATACATCTAACAATAATTATTTAGCTCAACCTGCAACACTGATATACTTAATAAATGGTAGTTGTTTATACAAATTTGTCACATTTTGCTAGATGTCTAAGATAAGATATGTTCTACTAAATCCATCGCTTTAGCTGCTTATATTCTGATATTTCTTATAGCAGCAACCGCTTACAGGATGTTACATAAGCGTTGATGCCAAGCATCATAACGGAAATTTATAATAAACAAAAGCTATTATTCTTCTATCATCCATACTACCAAGTTTAAACGTTCATATAGACGATGCTCTAAATTCATTGTGTAGCCATGCCTACTCTCTGTCGTGACTAGTCATACTTATGATGCTTGCAATATTGATTAAGCTATAAAGTCGTTTTTGTTAATCAATTGGTTACGATGACAACCATATTCACTCACTTTTATTTTTTGGTAATTTATTATGATTAGTGTATTTGATCTATTTAAAATTGGCATTGGGCCTTCAAGCTCACATACTGTAGGGCCTATGGTAGCTGCCAATTTATTTTTGACTTCTTTGAGTAAACAATTTGAGCTGACAGATATCATAAAATTAGAGATTGAACTATACGGCTCACTCGCTGCAACAGGTAAAGGCCACGCTACTGACACAGCCATTCTCTTAGGTTTACTTGGTCATACGCCAAGTACCATCGATACACGACTGACCAGCCAATACCTCACACCTATCTTTTCAGATAAAAAAATGAATGTATCAGGTCAGCACATTATCGACTTTGATACAGAACATGATATCTATTGGTACGATGATACTGTTCTACCTTATCACCCTAATGCACTGACCATTCGTGCCATATTGGCAGACGACACTCATTATCAGCAAACTTATTACTCAGTTGGTGGCGGCTTCGTCATTAATGACGATGATGCTCATAATCCAGATGAAGACCATGGTACGCCAACGATTGATATAGTCCCCTATCCTTTTAATACTGCAGCTGAGCTACTTGAGCAGTGTCGTCAGCATAAGCTAAGTGTGAGCGAACTGGTATTGGCAAACGAATGCCATTATCGTGATAAAGAAGAGATTTTTGCCTATTTAGACTCTATTTGGGAGGTAATGCAAAACTGTGTCAAACAAGGTTGTCAAAATAGTGGCATTTTGCCAGGTGGTTTAGACGTCAAACGCCGCGCTCAAGCACTACATTTGCAGCTATGTGCTGAAAAAGATCAGCCAAGGACAAAGAACGATAAGCTTGCTGCGATGGATTGGGTCGATTTGTATGCGCTGGCAGTCAATGAAGAGAATGCAAATGGTGGTAATGTCGTCACTGCCCCAACCAACGGTGCTGCTGGTATTATCCCTGCAGTTATGTGCTATTACCGCGACTTTTTATCAAACTACAACCAAGAAGGTGCACGCAAATTTTTATTAAATGCCACGGCAATCGGTAGCTTAATCAAGCAAAACGCATCAATCTCTGGTGCTGAAGTTGGCTGTCAAGGTGAAGTCGGATCCGCTTGTGCGATGGCTGCTTCTGCATTGGCAGAGATTATGGGCGGCGATCCTGCCAAATGTCTCAACGCAGCTGAAATCGGCATCGAGCATAACCTAGGTCTTACCTGTGATCCTGTCGGCGGCCTAGTACAAGTACCTTGTATTGAACGCAATGCGATGGGAGCAGTAAAAGCAATCAATGCCGCTCGTCTTGCCTGCCGAGGCAACGGTCAGCACTTTGTCTCATTAGATAAGGCAATTGAGACTATGAAACAAACTGGTGCCGATATGTCGGATAAATATAAAGAAACGGCCCGAGGCGGTCTTGCTGTCTATGCAGATAACCGCATACCTACTGCTACCCATGGCGTTAGTGTCAACTATAGCCAGTGCTGAAACTGAAACTGAAACTGAAAAGTAAAAACTCCAAAACTCATAAAAAAAGCCTCTAACAATATAGAGGCTTTTTTTGTATTCTTACTAATTACTTGGCAACTATAATAAAAAATAATTATTCAGCTGTTTTTGAGATAACGTCATTTAATATCCAAACAGGCTTAACCACACCAGTTTTGGTATCAGCAATTGCTTCTTGACGCACATCTAACATATAGCGATAATTTGGCTCATAGGTAAAGCCTTGGATGTTACCGTTCAACGTGTTGTAATTCTTTTGATAGCTTTGACGATACTGTAGGCACTGTGTCTCGATTTTATTACCACTAGTATCCATACGCTCACAAAGCGCTTTACGCGGAGCAATTTCTACTTCAAAGCTTGGAATGTTCACAACTTTAACGTTTACTGCTTGACCCTCTACTACCATGGTACGCTCATCGTCTAGACCCATCGTAGAACAACCTGCTAATGCAAAAGTGGCTGCAAATGCTGCAATCGCTAATTTTTTCATTTTTATACCCTCGATCAATTGTTGTTAAATAGCTCATATCTCATTCACTAAATATCGTCACTTTATGGCTCTTATAAAACCTTATAAACAATACGATATTTCAAGATATAAACGTTAATAGTGAGTACTTTTTTATAAGAGCCAATTATAGTGCCCAAACAAAAGCAGTACTACTTATTGTTGTACTGCAATTAGTATAGGTCTTGAATAAGCTTTGCCTCTATAACTGGTTTGTAACGTAACGTCAGTATTTGCAACTGGTGTTATTCAAACGTACTCACACATTAGCAATTTTTACATTATGAGCTTCAAATTATTAATACTAGGGGTTAAATAAAAAACGAATACAACGCTTATCTAGCTACGATAATCTGCGTTAATTTTGACATAATCATAAGACAGATCACAGGTATAAACAGTGTCGCTGGCATCACCTCGCGCTAAGTCAATATGAATAGTAATTTCAGGGCGACTCATAACGGTCTTGCCAGCCTCTTCGGTATAACTTGGTGCCACCCCTCCGTTTTTGCAGATCATAACATCATCTAAATACACATCTACTTGCTCAGTGTCTAAGTCTTCAATACCAGCATAACCAACTGCTGCTAAGATGCGGCCCCAATTAGCATCGCTTGCAAAAAACGCTGTCTTCACCAGTGGAGAATGCGCAACTGCATAAGCCACATCGCAGCATTCTTGAGTGGTTTCACCACCGGTGACTTTTACGGTCATAAACTTCGTTGCCCCTTCACCATCACGTACGATTAACTGGGCTAGACGTACAAATACGTCAGTTAAGGCAGTAAGTAGCGACTGATAATGCGGATGCTCGGCACTATCGATTATCTCGGCACCGGCAGCCCCTGTCGCTATCAACACGCAGCAGTCATTGGTTGAGGTATCGCCATCGACGGTAATGCGGTTAAAAGACTGCTCATTGATAGTAACCAGCATCTCTTGCAATAGGTCAGCTGCAATATTGGCATCAGTGGCTACATAACCTAGCATGGTTGCCATATTAGGGCGGATCATACCTGAGCCTTTAGATATACCAGTGATATGATAGCTCGTATCTGCAATATCCACTTTTTGGCTTGCAAGCTTAGGGATAGTATCAGTCGTACGAATCCCGTTAGCCGCTGCTAACCAGTTATCCGCTCCTAAGCTGTCTAAAGCCTTATCTAGCCCTTTGATGACCGCTTCACTATTTAATGGCTCGCCTATCACGCCAGTAGAAAACGGCAACACCGCGCTAGTGTCTACACCAGCCTTACTCGCTAAAGCCGTGCAAATCTCTTCTGCTCGGCGTTTGCCATCAGCACCTGTACCCGCATTGGCATTACCTGTGTTGGTCACTAAGTAGCGCGGAGCCGTTTTTGCAAAGTGCTCTCGCAGTACGCGTACAGGTGCAGCGCAAAACGTGTTTTTGGTCGTCACAACTGCACTGGTTGCAGTCTCCGCAATTTCGATGACCACTAAATCGTCGCGATCTTTATAACGCACACCTGCTGCGGTAGCACTCAATCTGATACCGTCGATAGGATAAATAGTGTTGGGTACTGATATGTTTCCGACAGCCATAGCTCAATCCTTATTAATCAATTTTTAGAATCATTTTTTAATATCAAAGATATGTTCACTCATTAAAAGCGTATACATAAATAGTATTTTGGCGCACGTACTAGTTTTGGCTCAAGTCAAACGCCGCCCAGATAGGCGCATGATCAGAGGGCTTCTCCATTGCACGTAGCTCATAGCTGATACCTGCGTCCACACATCCATTCGTTAGATCAGCGGTACACAAAATATGATCGATACGTAGGCCACGCTTGGGATCATCATTAAAACCGCGACTGCGATAGTCAAACCAGCTATATAACTCTGTGCTTTCTGGATAATGTAGACGATAAGTGTCAGTTAGTTCCCGTGACATGAGTGCTGAATACCATTCACGCTCTTCGGGTAAAAATGAGGTTTTTCTATTTTTGAGCCAGCGCTTAGCGTTAGCTTCACCGATTCCGATGTCTATATCTTCTGGCGCAATATTCATGTCACCCATGATGACAATCGAGCGCCCTTCCGCTTTTAAAGTATCAATATAGGCCATCAAATCAGCGTAATAAGCGCGCTTCATCAGAAACTTAGTTGGATGATCTTGGCTCTCACCTTGTGGAAAGTAACCATTAAGCACATCAATTTCACGGCCTTGCAGCTCATAGCGCGCGTGAATAAAGCGTTTTTGTGCTTCCTCATTATCACCAGGAAAGCCTTTTTGTACAAATATAGGCGCAACTTTAGACAACAATGCCACACCGTAATGTCCCTTTTGTCCAAAATATTCAATATGATAGCCAAGACTTTCTACATTTTTTAATGGAAACTGATCATCATGGACTTTGGTTTCTTGTAGCCCCATGATATCAGGGTCTATTACTTCTCGCACAGCTTCAAGCTGATGCTGGCGGGCGCGAATACCATTGATATTAAAACTCACAAAACGGGTCATGCTTTATCCTATATTGACTGGTTCAAGTTTGTTCATGCTTTACAAATCATTCTGGTAAATTTTGGAATGTAAAAGGACGATAAATAGCAATAAAAATAGCTAAGTCGACCTGGCTATTGCGTGTCTTCAAATCTTAAGATACAGTAGAAAACTTACTTTACTGACCGTTATGACATAACAAATAGCGGCATACTTTCCTTCTAATCATGTTTATCTTATATATTTTTATAAACATTGAAGTACTTTTACTGAGCTACTTCTTTAGCCAAACGATGTGAGCCAAATTATGACGACAGCGCCATCAAATTCTACTATTTCACCTCTATACTCTACCGATTACCGCGTGTATATCAATCATACTGATGCTGGCGGTATAGTCTACCATGCCAATCATCTGGTGTTTTTTGAAAATTGTCGCCGCGACTGGTTTAGTAAGCTTGGTCTAAACGGCTATTTTATGCATGCTGATGATGGTCAAATCCAGCATTTTGTAGTGAGTCAAGCGCAGCTACAGTACAAAAAGGCAATATTTTTAGATGAAGTCATTAAGGTACATATCGATCGAGTTGAGCTAAAACCTGCCAGCATTGTATTCTATCAAAGTATTCATCGCCATGCGTCACAGAACTCAAATGAAAATCACTACCCTTCTGCAAATGAAAATCACTACCCTTCTGCAAAAACCCTATTAAGTAGCGCTAAGATTGTCATTGCTTGCGTGCAAAATCAGACAAAACCAGAACCAGCTGATAATGCTGATACATCAGACATAGCGGCTAATGCTGCACCAATACGGCCAATACGAGTGCCAAAAAACCTTCATGATAATATTCAACAGGCTATTGCGCATCACTCTAACGATGCATAACACTCATACATGAATATTGATAAAAAACCCATGCTCACCTTTGAGAACATTTGGGTATATAGTAGGCGCTCTACAGTAGTCAATCCAAGCAGTAAAAAGACACCTACTCTGGCTATTGCGCCTGCCATGTCTCAAACATGGCTTATGAAGATAAGAGACAAATTTAAAATAGGCTCGGATCCTACTCTATCTACTTATAAACGCGAATTGATAACTGGCGTTAGTGGCGCTTTACTAGAAGGACAAGTGACAGTATTAACTGGACATTCTGGTAGTGGTAAATCAGTATTATTAAGGGTTCTAGCAGGACTATCACCTCTCACTACAGGCGATGTTTGGTTGCATCAAGATAGTGACGAGTATAAAGATAGTAACGGACAAAATAGTAATAACGATCATAGCATTCATGACACCCTGCCTACGCGATGGCGCGCGCAGGTCGCTTTACTTGCCCAGCATCCACAGTTGCTAGAAGGCAGTGTCCTTGAAAACTTAAAAATGCCTTATCGCTTACAAGCCCATCAGCATGGCCAGTTTAATATTGACTGGCATATAACGCAGCTTGCGTCTCTAGAGCGTACCCCAGAATTTTTACAACAAGACGCCAGTCATCTATCAGGTGGTGAACGACAACTGGTTAATACACTACGTTTGTTACAGTTGAATCCACAAGTACTGCTCTTAGATGAGCCTACTGCCGCCTTAGATGCTGATACATCAGCGAAGCTTGTGCGTTTGCTAATTAGCTGGTTGCACTCAGAGCCTCAGCGCACTCTCCTATGGATAACTCATGACACGCAAAATATCATGCCATTAGCAAATCAGCATTGGCAAATGCAAGCAGGCGTATTAACTGAAGCATTTTAGTATAGTTAAATCACTTTTGAACAGCTACAGTCCTACTAGGACGCAATGATCCATGTAACGATTAACGATATGCCATACCAGTATTTTATTCGCCATTTCATGTTCACTATTAATTGATTTTATGACGAGCACATATGATGCGTACAGACGATATGCAAATCTTACTGACTTACGGTGACATTGCGCTTGCCAGCAGCCTTATCGTCATTGTACTCATCGTGTCATGGCGATTACGTTTAAGTCTAACCAAAACCTTACTGACAGCTGCTATTCGTACCGTGGTTCAGCTCAGTTTTATTGGCCTAATTTTGGCTTGGATTTTTGCACGTGAGCAGTGGTATGAAGTATTATCGATCTTGACCATCATGACCTTGATTGCAGGGGCTGCTGCCAAGAGTCGTGTTAAACGCACTTATAAAGGATTGTTTACTGACACTCTTATTGCAGTAGGCACATCAGCAGTATTGGTTACCATCATCGCCATTGGCTTTATTTTAAACGTTCAGCCATGGTATACACCGCAATTTATTATTCCAATATTGGGTTTGATACTAGGTAACTCTTTGACCGCTATCTCCTTGACCAGCAATCAGCTTGTTGAGTCTTTTCATGAGCAGCAGCCACGTATTGAGATGATGTTAAGCTTATCTGCGCGTCCATTTGAAGCAGTACACGAGCAAATACGGGCGGCAGTCGTCAACGGTATGACGCCTACCCTTAACTCCATGCTGGTTGTCGGTATCGTCAGTCTACCAGGTATGATGACCGGACAAATACTTGCTGGTGCAGATCCCACTCAAGCCGTACGCTATCAGATAGTAACCATGTTTTTAATCTGTGTGAGCAGTACGCTTGGGTGCACAATAAGCGCACTCCTTATTTATAGACGTTTTTTTAATAGCAGAAAACAATTTGTCCTACCTTACTAGTCGCCGTTTTACTCTATCTTGCACCATATATTAGTACATTTGTCTACTATCTTTATATACTATCCAGTGCTATCACTCCAATATAAACAACAATTGCAGTTATGTTACTATACGGTTAAATTACACCCTTTTATTATTTCATTATTAATGCTAATAATGACCTAAACTTGTGTTATATAACGATTAAAGTAGCTTAGCAGATCATTAGTAAATAAGGATATTATCGCGCTTAGCGCCACATTGGTCACATTAGCGTTCGTCTTTATTGTTGACAGATATAAAACTGCTCGCCTCTAAGCTTTCTCTATATAGCAATCAATATTTTTAAGGACGCTAACGATGAAAGAGAACAAACCTTGGCTGGATCATTATCCTAGTACTGTACCCAAAACGATTGATCCTGATAAATATGGCAACTTAATAGAGCTATATGAAGAGTGCTTTAACCGCTATCGTATGCACCCTATGAGTATCTGTATGGGCGTTACTCATACTTATGATGATGTCGATAAAGCATCATTGGCGGTCGCTGCATGGTTGCAAGCCCAGGGGTTGCCAAAAGGTAGTCTTGTAGCGCTGATGATGCCAAACGTACCGCAGTATTTGCCAATTATGATTGGTATTTTGCGCGCAGGCTATGTTTGCACCCCTATCAATCCTTTATATACTGGACGCGAGTTACGCCACCAACTAAATGATTCAGGCGCCCAAATCATATTCATCGTCGACAACTTTGCCCAAGCGCTTGAACAAGTGGTTGATGAGACCTCTATTAATCGTATTGTGCTATCGAAAATGGGCGATATGATGGGTCTAAAAGGCATGTTGGTCAATACCATGATTCGGCAGGTCAAACGCTTAGTCCCTAAATATATCTTAACGATCCTATTCGGCAGGTCAAACGCTTAGTCCCTAAATATAATCTTAACGATCCTAAGCATGAAGTAACCAAATTCCCTGATGTTCTTAAAAAAGGCAGAGCACTGCCGTTTCAGGCACCAACAATGGCATCAGAGCAAAAGGCCATTTTACAATATACTGGTGGTACGACAGGACTATCAAAAGGAGCAGTGTTGACCCAGCGCAACATTATAGCCGCTGCCCTACAGTCAGAGGCTTGGTACCGACCTGTCACCTCAAACATGAATGAGGCATACATTAATATGATTATGGCTCTACCGCTTTATCATATTTTTGCCTTCATGCTCAGCCTATTAGGGATGCGTTCGGGCTATACTTTTATATTGTTACCCAACCCGCGTGATATGCCAGGATTTATAAAAACCTTATCAAAGCAACCTTTCCATATCTTTCCTGCAGTCAATACCTTGTTTAAGGGTCTGCTTGATCAGCCAAACTTCAAACAGTTAGATTTTAGCTCACTACGTATCACGCAAGCAGGCGGAATGGCGGCGACTGAGCAAACGGCAGCGCGTTGGTTAGAAACCACTGGCTGTGCGATGATAGAAGGTTGGGGTATGACAGAAGGCGTTGCTGTAGGTACTGCCAACGTAGTCACTGATCGTAAATTTAATGGGACAATTGGCGTTCCAGGTCCTGGTGTTGATATCATTGTGATCGACGACAAAGATCAGCGTGTTGGCGTGCATCAGGCAGGTGAGATGTGTATCAAAGGCCCCAACGTGACCGCTGGTTATTTCAACCATGATAATAGTAAGAGCTTTACCAAAGATGGCTATTTTCGTACTGGCGATATCGTCAGTATGGACGAAAAAGGCTATTTTACTTTGCTCGACCGCAAAAAAGATATGATCTTGGTCTCAGGCTTCAACGTATTCCCCAATGAGATTGAATCAGTGATGCTAGATTGTGACGGTGTCGTCGACTGTGCCGTGATTGGTATCGACGATGAACGCCAAGGCGAAGCCGTCAAAATCTATATCGTGCCAGCAGACAGTAACGTCACCGCAGATATCATTAAAGATTTTGCGCTCGACAATCTGACTGGTTATAAATGCCCGCGTCATATCGAATTTGTCAGTGAGCTACCAAAAAGCAATGTTGGTAAAGTACTGCGTCAAAAATTACGTGAAAAGCATCTATCGGACAATGCCTAAACCAATCTAAGCTATACATATAATGCTGTATATTTTTAAATATTTAGGCTAAAAATTATCAAGCTTGATGAAGATTAAGGTTTATAAAAAACCCTCTACACGGGACTGGGATGAATTTTACGCAGCCTCTGTCTG
>NZ_LNUO01000082.1:0-10879 GCF_001462175.1 Psychrobacter sp. ENNN9_III | reverse complement strand
TTTATACCAGTTCCGCGCTGACATATAATGTATCTGTTTTTTTAGAATCGACTATAAATAATGGTTGGTTCATTGACTAGCTGATTTTATTGACTACATTCAGCGGCAGATGCTTCATCGCTTGTCCCACAATCGACCATGGCAGGCTTGGTACACAAGCCTCAGTCGTCTCTGACTCAATAGCAGCAACCATAGCTTTAGTACCTGTATCTGTATCAACCTCAAAAGGCAATGGCTTGGCATTGGTATTAATCTCAGTACGAATATAACCTGGATAAATAGTAGACACTTTGATTGGTAGTTTCTCTAATAGCATATCGGCGCGAATACCTTCTGCTAAATATGCTAAGCCTGCCTTACTCGCCCCATAAGTAGTCATATGCTTGGGTAGACCGCGCATCGCTGACATACTCGATATGACTACGAGGTGACCACTATTTTGCGCGCGAAAGATTTTCATTGCCGCTTCACATTGTGCCAATGCAGAGACAAAGTTTATCTCAGCAGTGCGGCGATTGGTCTCAAAACGACCTTTACCGATACGGCGACTCTCACCTACCCCAGCATTGACGACGACCCGATCAATATGACCAAAGTCTTCAGCGAAAGCATCAAATACTTCAAATATCGCATCATAATTGGTGACGTCTAAAACACGATACGCCACGCTTATCTCAGGATATAACTCTGTCAATTCAGCTCTGAGTTGATCCAAACGATCAGTACGGCGCGCACAAATGGCTAAATTGTAGCCTAATTTTGCAAATAACCGTGCCATGCCTTCACCAAGACCCGAGCTGGCCCCTGTAATCAAGACAGTTTTACCTTTGCCAACTTGAGATTTGGTCAAACCTTTTAAGTAGCGTGCCGGTTGAATGGCACTTAATGCCTGATCCTTGCCTTGCTTAGCCGTTTGCGTTACTAGGCTCATTAATTTATTTTGCATAAGCAGTCCTTTATCTATCAGTGCATTAATATAAATCTAAAAGCAGGTCTTCAAAAACCATCTATTATAGTAGATATGTCTGAGCAGATGGGTGTCGGTTGTGTATCAAAAGCAATGATAAAGACTACTAGCGCCAAGTGACATAGCGCTTACCATCAGAAAATAAATGACTATATTCGTTTAAAGACAATAAACGCGGCACTTGCTCCTTTACAGTAATAGAGGTCACGCCTGTATTCACAAGGCTTCTATTCAATTGATAGGCCGTCTGACTACCTTGCTGCAATAAATGTGCAGTAATAGCAGCGATGACGCCACCTGAGGTAAACACTAATATAGTACTATCACGCCCTAAATGACTCAGTTGCGTAGCTTGTATGCGTACATGTTCAAGCGCTTGCTGCGCGCGTAAGTTAAACTGTGGCCAACTCTCCAAATAGTCTGAATCATTATCACCAGCATGCCAGCGCTGCATAGCAAGATTAAACAACTCGGCTAAACGAGCTTTGGGTGTGTCGGACTTAGCAAGCTCTTCGGCAATCGCTTCTTGAGTCGTAAAAGCTGGATCAGACTTAATAAAGACGTCCTTATGGTTGAACTCATTAAAGGCCTCGATCACATAGCTGTCAGGAGCAGACAGATCTAGTACAAGTGTCACATCGCCAGCAGCTATAGAAGATTGGTAGGTCTCCCAAAAGTAGCGTGCAGAGTCTTGTTGTCTTGATAGGCTGCCTGTAAATATGGCATCGATACGGCGCTGTGTGGTCGCATAATGCTGACCAAGCAAGCGCGCCTGCGTACTACCTAATTCTGAAAGCTGGTCGTAATTTTCTTGTCCAAACGATGCTTGACCATGGCGTGCTAAGAGAATAGTTGTCATAACACTATTACCTTTTATTGTATTTTGTTATTTTACTTGTTAGATGACTTGTTAGATGACTTGGTATCTTGATCAAAGTAGCCTTTTGGCAGTATGCTTTTAATCACTTTTTGTACTGGGCTTGGTAGCTGCTCAACCATTCCAGCATCGACGCCCATATCTTGCAGATGCGGCTGCACCCGAGTCGTGAATAACGCATTGCCTTCATACTTTGCAATCAGCTTTAGGCATTTAGCATGCAATACATGAACGATAATCCAAAAGTTTTTGAACGCAGGATTGGTGGTTTGTTTATTATAATAGCGATAATAGATTTGTTGTACGATACCCGCTAAGCGAAACAACCCAAACACTTCATAAAATGTCCAGTTGTCTATCTGTAGGCCCGTACGCTCCAGATAATAATCCACCACTTCCTCACGGGTCATCATGCCTTTTAGATGCGTGGGCTGACGGCGGGACTGCTGCATAATCATGTTATCGTCGGCTTCGATCCAGTAGGCCAAGGCACTGCCCAAATCCATCAACGGATCACCCAAAGTCGCCATTTCCCAATCGAGCACGCCAATGACCTTGGTTGGGTCTTTGGCATCTAAGATCACATTATCAAAGCGCCAGTCGTTGTGAATCAAGCAAGTCTTACTATCAGCAGGCGTATGCTTGCCAAGCCATTGACGTACCAATGCAAAACTTGGGACGTTAGGGGTTTTGGCTTTCACATAACGCTTGTCCCAGCCGGTTACTTGACGCTCGCAGTAGCCCTCGCCGCGGCCAAGCTCGACCAAGTCAGGATGCGCGCTATAGTCTACTTGATGCAGCTCAATCAAGGCGTCGATGACATTGGTGCATAATGCGCGTGTTTGCGCTTCATCTAACTCAATCCCTTTGGGCAGATTGGCACGCGGAATAATGCCTTCCATACGCTCCATGACATAAAAATCCGCTCCGATGACCGACTCATCGGTACATAGCGCCACCATATTTGGCACATAAGGATAAGCGTCCATCAGCGCATTCTGTACGGTGTATTCACGTACCATATCGTGGGCAGACTTAGCTTTAGTACCTTTTGGCGGACGGCGTAAAATGAGATCTTGGCCTTCGCCCTCATCGCCGTATTGTAAACGATAGGTCCAGTTTGACGCACCGCCTGAGAACTGCGTAACGGTAGGCTCGCCTTTGATATCAACGCCCTGAGCATGCAACCAGTCGCTAACTGCTTGTGCATCAAGTGCTTCACCTTCTCGTACTGGCCCCCCTTTATCTAACACCTTATTACTAACCATCGTATTATTGTTATCTGTTGCCATGTGATATTCCTTATCCTGTGGTTGCTTAGGAGCCACTTATTAATACTAATATTTTTATATTTTAAGAAAGACCGACCTTGAAACTTATTTTAAACTTAAATGGTTTCAAGAAATTGTCTCAGAATCGGTCATTTATTATTGTGAAATTGGATCTCTTTACTTAGGCTATTTTAATGACTCGTAAATTATTACTTAGCGTTTAAGACGAAACCCTTGACGCTTTAGTTCTAATTTGGCAATCATCGTCTTATGCACTTCGTCAGGACCATCGGCTAAGCGCAGCGCGCGCGCTTGTGCAAAAAAGCTTGGCAACATTGTATCTTGGCATACGCCCATCCCACCATGAATTTGAATCGCCATATCGACAACTTCTTGTAGTACTGTTGGCGCTACAACTTTGATGGCTGATATCTCTGTCAATGCAGCTTTGGTCCCCTGCGCGTCCATTTTTTGGGCGGCGTATAGCGTAAGCAGGCGCGCTTGGTCAATCTTAACTCTAGCATCACTGATACGCTCGAGGTTGCCACCTAGTTGCAATAACGGTTTGCCAAAGGCAGTACGTTCCATACCGCGTTTCACTGCTAATTCTAAAGACTTCTCTGCCGCACCAACACAGCGCATACAGTGATGAATACGACCTGGCCCTAAGCGACCTTGCGCAATCTCAAAGCCCATACCAGGCCCACCAATAAAGTGACTGACTGGTACACGCACATCATCGAAGCTAACTTCTCCGTGACCATGCGGCGCGTCATAATCACCGAATACTTTTAGCATACGCTCAATATTGACGCCTGCCGTTTTTACTGGTACTAATACCATTGAGTGCTGATGGTGACGGTCTTTATTGTCATCAGGGGTATAAGCCATTACGATTAATACATCGACCGCAGGATCACCTAAACCTGACGACCACCACTTGCTGCCATTGATGACGATTTCATCGCCCTCTACCACCGCCGTCGCTTGCATATTGGTCGCATCACTTGACGCCACATCAGGCTCAGTCATACAAAATACCGAACGCGTTTTACCTTCTAACAACGGCGTCAGCCACTGGTCTTGCTGCTCTTTTGAGCCATAGCGCCATAACAGCTCCATATTGCCACTATCTGGCGCATTGCAGTTGAAAACATAAGGTGCAAGTAAGCTACGTCCTGTTAATTCTGCAATTGGTGCATAGTCAGTGACAGATAATCCAGCGCCTAAGGTATCATCAGGTAAAAACAGATTCCATAGACCAGCTTCACGTGCCTGCTTGCGTAGGCTTTCGTACTTTTCGGGCCATTGCCAATTTTTCCAATTACCATCGGGATTTTTCTCATGGCAATCTTGCCAGAACTGAGCTTCTATCGGCTCAATTTGAGTAGTGATAAATTCTTTGACTTGCTCATACATAGCTTGACCATGTTCGCTGGCGGTAAACATTAATGTGTCTGTAGACATGGATATACTCCTCTTCCTTGTTGGTTCTTTTAATAAAAATTCGATGTCATTCGTATAGTGTACGTACGTTTACTATTTTTTATCTGCTATATTTATAACATAGCCATTATCAATAAACAGTAAAAAAGGTGCGACCGACTAGGCCACACCTTTATATTTACTAAACGAATTTATTAGATCAATAGATGATTTCAGCAGTAACTTTATGTCTTATACTTTCATAAAACCGCTAATATTTTATTTTAAAATATTTAAACGGCTATTAAAATCAAAGCGCATTAAAGCATCAGGGAGCTTGTCAGCAACCGTACTCAAAGTTGCTTCTGCCGCTTGAGACAACCCTAGCTTTTCTGCCAAGGTTGGCTTTTGCCGAGAATGCAATGCGTAGATTTCGCTGTTATCCATCAGCTCTAAAAGATAGCTATCTGAGGTTTGCAGCTTATCAACCAAATTAAGATGTAGGGCATCTTCGCCATACCAATGTTCACCAGTCGCCACTTTATCTAAATCTAGTACTGAGCGATAACGATTGACAAAATGTTTAAACAACTCATGCGTTTGCTCAAGCTCTTCTTGGTACTTGGCACGGTCTTCGTCATCATTTTCTCCAAAGACTGTCACAGTGCGTTTATGGTCACCTGCGGTAAACATCTCATAATCAACATCGTGGTTTTTGAGCCATTTGTGAAAGTTTGGTAATTGCGACACCACACCGATTGAACCAATCACAGCGAATGGCGCTGCCACTATATTATCAGCGACACAAGCCATCATATAGCCACCACTAGCGGCGACTTTATCTACACAAACGGTCAGTTTAATTCCTGCATCTTTTAGACGTGCAAGTTGCGCTGCTGCAAGCCCATATCCATGCACCAAGCCGCCCGGAGACTCTAGGCGTACAACGACTTCATCGCCTTCATTAGCCGTACTTATTAGCGTACTAATCTCTTCACGCAGATGCTTAACAGCTGTCGCTTTGATATCACCATCGAAGTCGAGTACAAAAACTTGATTGCCTTTATTTTTACCTTTCGCTTTCTCCTTTAAAGCTTGCTTGGCTTTTTTGGCCATACGCTTTTTAAGCTGTTTTAATGCAGCTTTGCCTTGTGTCGCCTCCATCAAGTCTTGACGACGCTGTTCTTGGTTTTTATTTAGATGAATAACTCTGAGTTCTACTGGATTTTTGGAAGGATGAAATAACATGAAGCGTTTTCCTTAAATAAGATGCTAGAGTATTAATATAATAGAGTTAGCGTCAGCCTGATATGTGTACTTTATAGACGGTTTTCAAGCAAGGCTGTGATATTTAATAATTACTTTATAAGCTGCGAGTATAACAGTGCTTTAGGCATCCGTACGCTATGTTATTAGTAACGGCTGATTGCACTTGGATTGCGCAAGGACAGTTGTATAACAAAAGCACTTTAGGCATAATATGCGCTTACATCTATTTTATGCAGCCAACGCGATGAGGATTTGTCTTGATCGCGTTTTATTTGCTATTTTTTGATGACATGAATCCAACATGTATTGAGATAGCAGCGCCTGAACCAATAATTTTAATCGATAAACCATGACAGTCTTACTATGTGGCTATAACGGTCATCATAGTTTGTGCTGGACTAAGTAAGAATAGTGATGGTTGAAATCATATAGCGATGGCTGCATTATTGTACTTTGAATTGGGCTGACAACTGGATAATTAATATTATGACGCAAAGTATCACAACAGAGAGCGAAATGGCGGTGCATAGCAAATACCGAGACGAATATTGTGGCGCTGTCACTGAGAGCTTATTAGAACAAACTATCAGCGTCGTAGGCTGGGTACATCGTCGTCGCGATCACGGTGGCGTGATTTTTTTAGACATGCGTGACCGCGCCGGTATCTTGCAGGTCGTCGTCGATCCTGATACGCCAGAGGCATTCGCGACTGCTGATGCAGTACGTCCTGAATATGTGCTAAAAATCACTGGCCGTGTACGTCGCCGTTATGAAGGCACCGAAAACAACAATATGACCAGTGGTCAGATTGAGCTATTGGGTAAAGAGATTGAAGTATTAGCGAAGTCTGAGACCCCGCCTTTCCCATTGAATGACGAAAACACCACGGTATCAGAAGACTTGCGTCTTAAATATCGCTATCTAGATATGCGCCGCCCGCAAATGCAAGAGCGCATGGTGTTCCGTGCTAAGGCCACCTCAGCGATTCGTCGTTATCTCGACGATCACGGTTTCTTAGACGTAGAAACCCCTATCTTGACTCGTGCAACGCCAGAGGGCGCACGTGATTATCTGGTGCCTTCACGTACCCGTCCTGGTAACTTCTTTGCTTTGCCGCAGTCACCGCAGTTATTTAAGCAGCTTCTTATGGTGTCGGGGTTTGATCGTTATTATCAAATCGCTAAATGCTTCCGTGATGAAGACTTGCGTGCTGATCGTCAGCCAGAATTTACCCAAGTGGATATCGAAACTTCTTTCTTAAATGAAGAAGAAATCATGAATATCAACGAAGGTCTGATCAAGCACCTGTTTAAAACCATGCTTGATGTCGATTTTGACACCTTCCCGCGCATGACTTATGCCGAGGCAATGCGTGACTACGCGTCAGACAAGCCTGACTTACGTATTCCATTAAAATTGGTCGATGTGGCTGATTTAATGAAAGACGTTGATTTTAAAGTCTTTGCCGGCCCTGCAAACGACCCAAAAGGCCGTGTGGCAGCGCTACGTATCCCAGGCGGTGCTTCACTCAGCCGTAAACAAATCGATGCTTATACTAAGTTCGTTGGCATTTATGGTGCGCGTGGTTTGGCATACATTAAAGTCAATGATGCTAGCACAATCAACAACGGCGTCGACAAAGAATCTGGTCTCCAGTCGCCTATCATCAAAAACATGACCGATGACGTCTTGGTAAGCCTCATTGAACGTACTGGTGCAGAAGATGGCGACATTATCTTCTTTGGTGCGGATAAAGCCAGCGTGGTAAACGACGCAATCGGTGCACTACGTCAAAAAATCGGTCTAGACTTAGACATGACCACGTGTGAGTGGGCACCGCTTTGGGTGACGGACTTCCCAATGTTTGAACAAACTGACGATGGCCGCTGGACCTCAATGCACCATCCATTTACCAAGCCTAAAGGCTCAGTAGATGAGCTAAAAAATAGCCCAGAAACCGCGCTTTCTATCGCTTATGACATGGTGCTAAACGGTACCGAAATCGGCGGTGGTAGCTTACGTATCAACACCCTTGAGATGCAACAAGCCGTATTTGAAGCGCTAGGTATCGATGAGCAAGAAGCCGAAGAGAAATTTAGCTTCTTACTTGACGCCTTAAAATTCGGTGCGCCGCCGCACGGTGGTCTTGCCTTTGGCTTGGATCGTTTGATCATGCTAATGGTAGGCGCAAGCTCTATTCGTGATGTGATTGCTTTCCCGAAAACCAAAACTGCTGACTGCCCATTGACCCAAGCCCCTGCTGAAGTCGATAGCAAGCAGCTACGTGAGCTTGGTATCCGTGTGCGCGAAAAAGCACAAGCCGACAGCAATAGACCTGCTCAGTAAGCCCTCAGATAATGTGTAACAATATTTTATCTAACGGACTACAGGATTCATCACTGCGTGAGTGGTCATGAATCCGTATCATATTTTCAAGTACGTGCCATTGTCTGTCTTGCAGATGATGGCACGTTTTGTGGCTTGGGTTATAATGTGGCTGCCAAATTCGAGTTTGGTACGCACTATCGAAATCAATATGAGCTTATCGCCCCTAAACTATCTGAACCTGAGCGTCGCCCCTAAACTATCTGAACCTGAGAAACAAAATTTAGTTAAATATATTGTTCGTCACCAGTGTCTAAGTAGTGTCGAATCTATAAAGAGCTGGGCAATGTTACCGGGATGGAGCATTGCTCAAATACGTGATGTCCACAATAAAAACATTTTATTAGAAGGACTTGCCAGTCCTAACGGTATGCTAGCCATCGTCCCGCATTTGGGTACATGGGAGATGATGAACGCGTGGCTCAATCAATTTGGTGCCCCAACCATCATGTATAAGCCTGTCAAGGGCGATATCACTAATGAATTTGTCCTACAAGGACGTGCACGTCTTAATGCAACGCTAGTACCTACCGATGGAAGTGGTGTCAAGGCAGTATTCAAAACCCTTAAACAAGGTGGCTTCAGTATTATATTGCCCGATCATGTCCCTGATCCGTCAGGTGGCGTGGTTGTACCGTTTTTTGGGATTGAAACGTTGACCAGTACGCTGGCCTCCAAACTTGCCAGTAAAACCAAATGCGCACTGGTCGGCTTATCTTGTATTCGCCGTGATGATGGGCGCGGATTTGATATTTATTGCTATAAGCTTGATGATCCAGCGCTGTATGATCGCGATGCAAAAACAGCGGCTCATGCGCTCAATCAAGCTATGGAAAATATGATTACTGATAACTTTAACCACTATATGTGGGGCTATCGGCGCTTTAAAAATTTACCTGTATTGGGTAACCCTTATCGCGCTAGCGAGACTGATCTAGCCAATTTTATACATACTCATCGAGATGGGTATCTCAACGATAATACTGACACCTAATACTTGTACTTAAGCTTGCTAAGGTACAGATAATCATATTTATGCTAAGATTAGCAACATTCTTAGCCCTTCCTTGATATCCATACGAGTCTATTATGGCAACTGACACAACTGAATCTCTATCTACCGATCAAATTCATACGAACGATAGTAAGCCTGAACAGCGTTATATCATTTGTATGAAATGGGGTGATAAGTATGGTCCAGAATACGTCAACCGCTTATACAATATGGTCAGCCGCCATCTGACATTAGACTTTCAGATGGTATGTCTTACCGATGACAGTACAGGTATTGATCCTGCCGTAAACTGCTACCCAATACCTGAGATGGATCTACCTGCAGGTCCTGAGCGTGGCTGGAAAAAACTAACCACCTTTAAGCCTAAGCTTTATGATCTTAAGGGAGTTGCACTGTTTTTGGATATCGATATCGTCATTGTTGATAATATTGATGGGTTCTTTACCTATCAAGCCGATCATGAAGACAGTGTCGTCATCATTCGTGATTGGAAAAAACCGTGGCGTATGATTGGTAATAGCTCAGTTTATCGCTTTAATATCGGTATGGGTACTTATCCTGACTTACTGGCAAACTTTGAGCGGAACTTTGAGACCATTCGCACACAGGTTCGCCACGAGCAAGCCTATCTTTCTAACTATCTGCGCGAGCATCACCACTTAGAGTATTGGAATAAAGACTGGTGCGTCAGCTTTAAATATCAATGTATTGCCCCTATTCCCTTTAATCTAGTGCGTGCACCGATGTTGCCTGATGGTGCAAAGATTGTTATCTTCCACGGTGAGATCAATCCGCCAGATGCCATCAAAGGCGGCGGCGGTAAATGGTACCGTCATGTCAAACCAAGTCCGTGGTTAAAAGAGCATTGGCAATAAACAGATAGGACAAATCATGCAGACAGGTGACAACAGTCAAATAGATATTGTAATTGCTTGGGTAGATGGTGATGATCCATTACTTAAGCAAAAAAGAGCCCGTTATCAAAAAACAGTCAATGCCGCCTCTGAGGCCACCACTTCAACGCGCTTTGCCAGCAATGATGAGATATATTACAATATCGCCTCTATCATAAAATATGTGCCTTTTTGCCGTCATATCTATGTAGTGACTGACCAGCAGCAGCCTAAGCTTATTCACGAGTTTGTGAGTCAAGGCATCTGTGCGCCCGATAAAATACGTATCATCGATCATACAGAGCTCTTTGCTGGCTATGAGCAATTTTTACCTACCTTTAACACTCGTTCTATCGAAACCATGCTGTGGAATATCTTAGAGCTGTCTGATTACTTCATCTATATGAATGACGACTTTTTCTTCAATCAGTCTGCAAGCATTGAGGACTTTTTAGACGAAGATCATATTATTATTCATGGACATTGGAAAAATAGCGCTATTTTACAAGCCAAACTTAGGTATCGACAATCTCTCCAAAAACTAACAGGCAAGCCTGTTCAACCCAAACATACAATGGCGCAAATGCTAAGTGCCAAAACCCTTGGTATGGATCAGTTTTTTGAGATCCATCACTATCCACATATCGTCGACAAAGATATATTAAAGACGTACCTACTCAGCAACCCTGAGCTGTTAACCGAGCAAATTAAATATAAATTTAGAGATGTGGCTCAAGTGAACCCGATTACGCTCATGAACCATTTAAAGATACAAAA
>NZ_LNUO01000081.1:0-5544 GCF_001462175.1 Psychrobacter sp. ENNN9_III | reverse complement strand
AATCAACGCTTGAATAATTTTGCAAATAGGGATTTGGAAGACTTTGGACGAGTCACTTTATTCCCGATATAGCCTTGTTGAGATTTTTTTGGAAAATTACCAAAAGGCTCAATTCTATAGTTCTCTAGATCATAGCCAGCAGCAAGCGCTTCATTATAGTAGTCATCGAAAAGATCGACCAAATCCTGTCTTGGATGTGGTAAGACTTCACCGTCAAACCAATGCTCTACCCCTTCCTCATTCACTCTAGGTAGCGAATACTTATGACTAAATTGCGTTCCCATATCTGAGTAATGCAATATTTTGATTTCTTCTATTGCTAAATTTTCACCATCTATACAGTTATAACTGTCCTGATAAGGTTCAATCAGCTTTTTATTTTTTTTGAATAGCTTCATCATCTCTTTATGACTATCAATGTTGTCTTTTAGCTGCTCAACAGATGGAATATATTTGCGCGCTTTGGGGCAATCCCATATACAAGTACACAAGCGAGTCATATCAGCATTCGTCTTAGCAGACACTATAGACTGTCCTTCGATAGGATTCTGCCACAGCTTCGCTAAATCGTCTAAAATAACAACATCAGCATCCATATATATCGCACGTCCAGAGTAGTTACAATACTCTGGAATTGCCCATCTAAAACCAGAGAAAGGTGTTGACCATTTAGTAGTATCCCAGCCCTTACCAGTCTCAGGATTTGAATACCAGTAGCTATCAGGATCGCGCGATAGCTGCATCCATACTATCTCCACTGGCATACTAGTATGTCTATGAATACTATAATCTAGAACCATCATCTGCTCTAAATCACAGTTATTTGGGTCACAGCCAACAAAGACTTTGATGGTATCATTCGTGCTCATAATTCTATCCATTTACTGGGTGATGCTTCTATTCTCATGAAAATAAGGATAGAAAACATCAATACTAACTTCTGCGGATATAAAAATATTTAAATATAAGTTCAACCTACTCTCTCCAGTATTTTTCAATCCATCCTACTGGCAAGATAAAATGACGCAGATGGCGTAGTGGTTTTTTAAGGTTCTTGGGTTCTTTCAATCTTTTCAAATGATCTACTGCATTATTAGCAGCGTTTTTGTTATATCTTCCCTCAATTGCATGAGTAGGATATAGATCACCTGGGAAGATAACGATGCGTGCCCCTTTAGGGATTTTTGGTTCTTTAATATAATTTAGCGGAAACGGTTGACGACACTTACGTCTAAAGTGGGCCACCCATTTTTTTGGGAATAACTTGACACCATTTGGCGCATTACGAGTTACAAAGCGTTGCTCAAAGCGGTATTTATCAGCGATACCTTGCGGATCAGCTTTAAATTTTTCTTGAAGAGATACCAATGAACCAACTTGAAAACGAAAGCAAGACGTTTGCCCTAACCGCTCTAAGGGATTACTTGGATTATAAGACAAGATAACATCATCAGGTTTACCATACTCAAAAAAAGGATCAAGGCTATCGACGATAATGACATCCAAATCTACAAATAGAACGGTACCTGATAAATCACCTAGCTTTTCACCCCAGAGTCGTGACTTCGGCCATTTACCCAAGGTATTGGTTGGCATAGTCACATCTAAAGGAGGTAGCTCTTGACACTCAATCTCTGAACGAACGTCTGTAGTATCGTCAGTAAAGCAGACGAAGCGAAATGGTGGCGTAATGTTACGTGATACCATACCATAGAGCTTATTGGCATAATCAGCGCCGTATTTAGTGCCCCATTTAATACAGATAATTTGCTTAATATTATTGTTATATGCTGCTTTTGTACCCATTGGCATCGAAACTACTCACTTTAAATAGTATGAATAAATAATATGCTCCGTATATTAACATAAAAAAAAGACCGAACAATTATGTTCAGCCTTTTTAATTTTGTTAGATAACGTTAATCAATAAAGCTTAACCAGTCCATATACTTCTCATTACGCCCATGCACCACATCGAAGTACAAGGTTTGTAACTGCTCAGTCAATGGACCACGGCTACCGTTACCGATAGTACGATCGTCATACTCACGAATAGGCGTAACCTCAGCAGCTGTACCGGTCATAAAGATTTCATCGGCCAGGTAGAACTCATCTCGAGTGATACGGCGCTCAATGACGTTAATGCCCAAATCAGCGGCAAACTGTAAAATAGTGCGACGAGTAATTCCATCTAATGCTCCACCAGATAAGTCTGGGGTATGTAGCTCACCATTCTTGACTAAGAATAAATTCTCACCGGCACCTTGGCAAACAAAGCCTTGTGGGTCCATCAATATAGCTTCGTCATAACCATTACGAGTCACTTCTTGGTTAGCCATGATAGATACAGGATAGTTACTTGAAGCCTTAGCTTTACACATCGTGACATTTGGCATGTGGTGTGTATAAGAAGAGGTTTTAACGCGGATACCGTTTTGAATGCCCTCTTCACCAAGATATGTGCCCCAGTGCCAAGCAGCAACCATTGCATTGATACTGTTGCCATGGGAAGAAAGACCTAACTTTTCTGCACCAACCCAAATAAGTGGACGAATATAAGCTTCTGCTAACTCATTTTGTTTAACTACGTCTTTATGCGCTTGTTCAAGCGTAGCTGCATCAAAAGGTACATCCATTTGAAATATCTTTGCAGACCCTAACAGACGCTCAGTATGCTCTTTTAAACGGAAGATTGCGGTACGATTGTCATCAGTTTGATAAGCACGTACTCCTTCAAACACCGCCATACCATAATGCAAACTATGGGTAAGTACATGAACTTTGGCATCGGGCTGTTCAACCATCGTACCGTTCATCCAAAGCTTGCCTTCCTGTGTTGCCATATTCATGTAAGAATCCTTATGTTAGTACTAACGACTAACTTTTTGTTGAGTTTTGAGTAAGTATTTTAATTAAAATTGTATGATTACACTGAGTCCATATTAGTGTGCAAATGATTATATCATCGGCAAGCCAAACAAATGAAACATTTTAGTTTGTCATTGCATGGCTTTTATTTATACCCTTTGCCGTATAAATGCTTATTTTTCTTCTATTGAAGGTCCACCCATCAAATGCTGCCACTGAGACTGCCAAGCGCACGTGTCTCTGTCCATAGCAGCTCATCTACCAGCAATGATTGCTCAGCTAGTGCCAGCTGGTGGGCAGCCGCTCGTATACGCAGATACGCATCAGTTAAATCTTGGCAAACCTGCTCATCCCAAATCCCAAGTAGCGCAACCTCTTCAAATATGCGTACGTTGTCGCTCCACTTGGTCAGGCTTGGGTACTCATGCGAATACGCTAACACGACAAATTGCGCTAAAAACTCAATATCAATGATGCCGCCAGCGTCTTGCTTAAGATGAAACTTGCCTGCTTGTTGTTGCCACTGGCTAGTGCCCAAATGCTTTTGCATCTTGATACGCATACTTGTCACCTCTGTACGTACTTCATCAAGCGTACGTGGCAGGGACAATATCGTACGGCGAATATCACAGAAAAGCGCTGTTACACGTTTGTCGCCGCATATTGCCCGAGCACGAACCAGAGCTTGATGCTCCCAAGCCCACGCTTTTTCACGCTGATAAGTCTCAAAAGCATGGCAAGAAACCACCATCATACCTGCATTTCCTGAGGGACGCAGGCGCATATCAATCTCATAAGCGCGTCCATCACGCGTTTGCGTATTTAGATAAGTCATAAGCTTTTGAGCCAAACGTGCCGCGAACTTCATCCCACTTACTGACTTCTCGCCAGTCGTCATACCCTGCTCTTTTATCTTATGCAAAAACACCAAATCTAAATCAGATGAATAAGACAGCTCAAGACCACCAAGCTTACCATAACCAATAATAGCAAAACCGCAATCCGCTTCAGTTACTGGATCACCGTTTTGGGCGATAGGATAGCCGTAGCGCTTAACCAACTCTGCAAAAGCCCGTTCCAGTGCCGCTTCTAACACCACAGCTGCAATGTAAGTTAAGGAGTCAGATACTTTCATAATGGGTCGTTCAGCCAAGACGTCGCTCGCAGCAACGGCCAGCACTTGGTTCTTTTTAAACAACCGTAGCACGCTCAGTAGCTCTTCTTCGTCATCAGGCTCTACTCGTAAAAGACGCTGACGCAAGATGTCATGTAGCTCTAGTTTGTCTGGCAAATGACGATAACGCTGCTGTAAAAAGGTATCCAGTAAGACAGGATACCGTGCCAGCTCATTGGCAATCCAAGGGCTAGCAGACAACATCGGAATCAGCTCAACCGTGGCATTTGGGTTTTCTGCTATCATGACCAAGTAGATTGAGCGCCGACAGATGGCCTCAAGTAAATTGATGAGACGCGGTAGTGCACTATTGGCCAGTTGCTGCTGTTCTTGATGCGCAAGCAACGCATGCACGATTACCGGATAAGCGTCATCTAAACGTGTTCGAGCTTCATCGCTTAGGTTGGCGACCATTTTTGATTGCCAAAATGCCTGTAGTTGTGCGCGGTTTTGCTCCGTTAGTATGGTATTGAGCTGCGCAATTTGCTCATCAAGATTGGCATGGTCAAGCTCAGTGTCTTCTTGATCGGGTACTTGTCGTTCAGTCACCATACGCTCAAATGGAACATTGACATTTTCGCGATGTAGATTAAGCGTTGTTAGTAGTGCATTCCAAGTCTCAAAGCCTAAAGTAATGGCCAAATTATACTGCCAGTGTTCATCATTGGGCAGCCGCTGGGTCTGCTGATCGTTAATCGCTTGAATACCGTGTTCAAGACGGCGCAAAAACCGGTAAGCGGCCTGTAATTGACCATAGGTCGAGTATTCAAGATATTCAAGCTCGTACAGCACCTCCATCGCTTGCAGGCATGACTTGACTTGTAGCTGCGGATGACGACCACCGTAGATAAGCTGAAAGGCTTGTACGATAAACTCAATATCACGAATACCGCCAGCACCCAGCTTAATATTGTCCAAATCTTCTCGCTGTGCCACTTGATTTTGGATGAGAGATTTCATCTCACGCAAAGCCGAAAAAGCACTATAATCGACGTAATAGCGAAAAACGAAAGGCTTAATGAGCGCTTGCAACTCATCATAAAATGGCGGTGTAACCTGACCGACTACGCGTGCTTTAAGCCAAGCAAAACGCTCCCACGCTCGGCCATGGTTGGCAAAGTACTTTTGCAATGCTGATAGATGAATAGCCAAATCGCTACCATCACCCCATGGGCGCAAACGCATGTCTACTCGAAATACAAAACCATCTGCGGTACAATTATCCAATAGCTTAATAATACCTTGACCAAGACGTGTCATAAAACGTTTATTATCAATACTTCGCGTGCCTTGTGCTTTATCGCCATCAGTCTCGCCGCGCGCTTGATGGACAAATATCAGGTCAATATCACTCGATAAATTCAGTTCATGAGCGCCAAGTTTACCCATGGCCATAATTGCCATGTCATCAATACGCTTCACCCCTTTATCATCTATAAAAGTTGGCTTGCCATATTGGGCAACCAGTTGCTGATAAGTATATTCTTTGGCAAAGACTATAC
>NZ_LNUO01000080.1:0-7116 GCF_001462175.1 Psychrobacter sp. ENNN9_III | reverse complement strand
CTTACCATTTGGTAAGCCTTTTTTTGTTCTTAATAACAGTGATGTATAAACAGTAATGTATAAATAATCTTCATCATATACAGTTACATAAAAATTTAAGCATACAAGCACTATAAAAATGTGCGCAATATCTGATTTAAGTAACGACGACCTAATAAAGTTGGTTGTAACAGCTCAGTATTGTTCACCAACAAGCCTTGCTCGACTAGCTTATTGACTTGCCGCGCTATGCTTTCATAGCTCAGTCCTGTTCGCGATGCAAATAGCGACCATGTCAACCCATCATGCAGACGTAGCGCATTAAGCATAAATTCACTGACCAACTCATCATCAGCAATTGGCAACCAATTGACCATTTTTGGTGCATCTTCATAAGTCATATAGTCTTTTGGAGATCGTGATTTACTAAAACGGTAGATACCTGTCTTTGATAGTAGTTCCTCTGATAATAGTTCATCGTTTTGCAAATCCTTACTTATTAAGTCACTGCGATTCAAAGTTACCTTGCCGTGTGCGCCAGCACCAATGGCCAAATAATCGCCAAACTGCCAGTAATTGACGTTGTGTCGACACGGCTTATCTGATGCACCTGCCCATGCCGACACTTCGTAGTTATCATAACCCAGGCGCTGTAGCAAAGCCTGCCCTGCCTCTTCGATATCAGCCAAGCTATCCTCATCAGGTAAGATAGGCTGACTGCGATAGAATACGGTGTTGGGCTCAATTGTCAGCTGATACCAAGAGATGTGCGTTGCGCCAGCGTCATGCGCTGTCTGAATATCATACAACGCTTCGCTAAGCGACTGCTGCGGCAAACCGTGCATTAAGTCTACATTTACCCTCTCAAAGCCAGCAGCGCGAGCCGCATGAATGGCGGCTGTTGCCTGAGCAGGATCGTGAATACGTCCAAGTGTTTGCAACTTATCAGCAGCGAAGCTCTGTACCCCGATAGATAAGCGATTAATACCTACTTTTAGATACTCAGCGAATGGTGCATGTTCTAAAGTGCCAGGATTCGCTTCCATGGTGACTTCAATATCTTCCGCAAATTCAAAGCAGGCTTGTAGACCGGCGAATAACCGCTGATATTGACTAATCGGCAATAATGATGGCGTGCCACCGCCTATGAATATTGAGCCAATCTGGCGTCCTTGAGTCAGAGGCTGCTGCATCTGCGCATCTAGCAAGAGTGCATCTACGTACTCATCATACATTGACAGCTGTACATCAGCGCCCAACTCGTGCGAGTTAAAATCACAATAAGGACATTTTTTTACACACCACGGAATATGAATATATAGCGCCAACGGTATAATGGTCGCATCTATACAAGAAGTATTTGTAGCGTTGGAGAACACTCTAATATTATCAAACTCAGATATCGACATAACGTAAACTTATTCAATAAAAAGCGGCGACAAACCGCAAAAAATACGGCTAGGATAACGGCTACGTACATGAAAGAAAAGCACTGTCTTTACTAATTTAGTCTATTAAATAGATGTCTGGCGAAAATATTAATAAAACCACGGCTATAAAATCCAGATAGATTTGCAATATATGGTTGTTACCAAATAAAGTAGATACCTTATATAAAACTTTACCTCAAATATTCATAACAAATATTAGGACAACGAATATGGCATATTGGCTAATGAAGTCTAATCCAAAATTTTTTGGCATCGAAGACCTACAACGTTTGGGCACAGAGTGTTGGGACGGCGTACGTAACTACCGCGCTCGTAACTTTATGCGCGACGATATGCAAGTAGGTGACAAAGTATTCTTTTATCATTCGAGCGCAAAACCCTCTGGCGTCGCTGGCATTATGACGATAAGCAAAGCGGGTTACCCTGATCCAACCCAGTTTCATCCTGAACATCGGCATTACGACCCTATCGCAACCAGTGAGACACCGCGCTGGTATATGGTCGATGTGACATTTGAGCAAGCTTTTAAGGCAATCTTACCGTTATCTGAGCTAAAGTTTATCCCCACACTTGAGGATTCCCTGCTACTTAGGAAAGGCTGCGAGCAATTGACAATCATACCGCTTGAACCCAAGCACTGGCAGGCTATTATAGATATGGCAGAGACGCTGGAGCTAGTATGAGCTCATAAGTAATAGGTCAAAGGTTTTTGTAGCACTACCTTACCAAAGTTTGCTATATTTACGCCTTGATTCTCGCATCTACCCTATCTTCACACCCTAGGACCCCTTTATGAGCGCACCCAAACTCGTACTATCTGTATTAACTGTCAGTGTATTAGGACTGACACTAAGCGCTTGCGGCAGCGATGGTGATAAAGTCAAAAAAGAGTATGACCGCATCGAAGACCAAGTTAAAGACGAGTACGATCGTGTAGAAGATAAAGTCAAAGGTAAATATGAAGAAGTCGAAGATAAGCTAACTGATGATGAAAAAAGCATGGCTGAGATTTTGGAGTCTGTGTTTTTACCAGAGGAGTCGCTGGATAACTTCTTAGACAAATTGACGCCAGAGGGTGGACGCGGCGGTCTCTATGTCGGTCACTTTATAGAGCTTGATGATGGTGATAATAGCGACATTGATATCGGGGCGATATATTTTGATATCAGTAAGGATGGCGCTGGCAGTGTTGATGGGCGTATCAGTTACCAACAGCAGATTTGTCAAGAAAACCGCACACTTGATGTCAATACTGGCTTTAAAGTAGATAATTATATGACAGGCAAGGTAACTGGTAGCCTTGATACTGCAGAATTTTTAGACATCAAATATATCAATGATCTAAATCTTGAAACGCCAAACTTGATGACGACATTTGCAGGTAGCTTTGAGGAAAACCAAGTAGGCTCACCATGGAGAGGTAGTTTTGAATATCAAGACAGTCTAGGCGGCACTACTCTTTCAGCTGCCAGAGATAACTGTAAGGTTACCTATACTCTGAGTGATCGTTCTAACTTTACCACTTATGCCCTCGACTATCAGCTGGGCAATATGATGCTCGACATCACTGGTAATGGCAGCCAAAAAACCGTCACTTGGAAGAATCCAATTAACACAAAACAAGTATTAGTCAGCCAAATCGATGTCAACAAAGCTGAGTCTGGCGCTAACGGCTATATACAGAACGCTGTATTGGCTAACAATAACACCCAGTTTGCACCCGTCATTCCGGATATTTCGACTAACTACGCTATTGTCGTGCAGGCATTTGATGCAAATAATAAGTTAATTGGCTATCAAGCAATCGTACAAGATTTGCCTGAAGCATTATGAGCTTTAGATATATTAGCTTTTATGAGTGAAATATGACGATTAACTCCAGACGACTCTGAAAAAGTTTTAAACGTTTTTTAAGCATTAAAACTCCAGTCTGGCTTCTTAGCCATTTATATCATTATACCTGTCAGTTCATAATGTGAATTGGCGGGTTGCTTTTGTTTTATTGACGTCATTTTTATTTTCAGACTTTGCCTATATAGACTTGCTCATATTATTTATCGGAGTATTATCATCGGCACTAATTCTATGTTACTGCCTTGTCAACGATTTGTTGATGGCAGTATTTGAACATCAATAACCAACGTGAATAATGAAAAGTTGCTAACTATGGTTTTGCCATTATCTTTTACAGACTTTAAAAGCTACAGCTTACGTTTAGGCGTGCTCGCGCTACCTATTTTAATTACTCAATTTTGCCAAGCAGCGCTAGGAGTCGTTGACTCTATTATGGCAGGACGTGTCTCGGCGCTTGATTTGGCTGCCGTGGCTGTTGGCTCTGGTATTTGGTTACCGCTGTTTTTATTAGCCACAGGCATCCTTATTGCCACGACCCCTTTAATTGGGGAAGCGATAGGGCAAAATAAATACAGCCAAGTTCCACATATCACTCAGCAGTCTATATGGACCGCCAGCGTTATCGGTATTTGCGGTTTTATTATTGTGAATTTGATGCCAAATGTGCTCAGCTTAATGGGTGTGCCAGAGAACATTCAACCTATCGCCGCTCAATACTTACATGGCGTTTCTTTTGGCTTTCCTGCGCTTGCCATTTATGCAGTATTACGTAGTTATTGTGAAGCACTTAGTCGACCTGAGCCAGTCACAGTCGTTAGTATTATCGGTCTATTAGCAGATATACCGCTTAATTATATTTTTATCCATGGATTGTTTGGCATGCCCGAGATGGGCGGTGCAGGTTGCGGTGTAGCAACAGCACTAGTGCTATGGATTAACGTATTGATTTTGGGCGTTTATACTACCCTCTCCAAGCGTCAGCAATTTGCCAGTACTCGTTTTTTCTACAGCTTTACCGCCCCCAACCGAGAGCAAATAACCAAGCTACTTAAACTTGGCATTCCAATTGGTCTTTCTATCTTTTTTGAAGCCAGCTTATTTAGCTTAGGCGCACTGGTCATTAGCCCATTAGGTGAGATCGCCACGGCATCACATCAAGTCGCTCTAGCAGTCACCTCTCAGTTATTTATGATTCCAATATCAGTCGCGATGGCGCTGACTATAATGATATCTAATCGTTTTGGTGAAAAGAATTTGCTCGCTTTACGTCACGTACAAGCAACTGGGCTCATTTGGACAGTGCTTATCGCGCTTGTCTGCATGCTTGGTATTTGGATGTTTAGACCACAGCTGGCTGCAGCATTTACCGACAATCCTGAGTTACGAGCACAGGCTATGCATCTGTTAATCTTCGCGCTGGCTTATCAGCTCTTTGATGGCTGGCAGGTCAATGTTGCTGGGATATTACGCGGGATGCAAGATACCACGATACCGATGTGGGTCACACTTTTCTGTTATTGGGTAGTTGCCTTGCCACTTGGTATTTACCTCGTACGTTTTACAGACGTAGGTGCACAAGGGTTCTGGATGGCCTTGATTACTGGTTTATTTTTGGCCTCTATCCTGTTGTCTTTACGATTACGCTATCAGCAAAGACGCTTAACGGCCTTGTGGAACTAAACAATGTTAAGAAAACCTCAACAATAATAGGATGCATGTTACTATTATTCGCCTTAGCGTCAAAAATATGTAAAAAGTTCCAGTTAACAACTGTACATTGATTGCTCATTGCGCTGAATATAGGTATCATTAGCAATCAATTAAACAATATTTTGTTACACTATTTCTTTCTTTAATTTAAAAAAAAGGCATCATTAAAATTATGGATATTGAAAAAATACGCACGCTAATCGCTCTCATGGAAGAAAACGAACTGGTCAATCTAGAAGTCAGTTCAGATGATGAGCATATCAGTTTAACCCGTCATTATGATGCACCAGCTCCAACAATGATGGCAGCGCCTGCTATGGGTGCAGCGCCTGCTGCTGCTCCTGAAGCTAAAGCAGCTGTTAAAGCTGGTAGTGTTGAAACCTCACCAATGGTTGGTGTGTTCTATGCAGCTCCTAGCCCTAACGACCCACCATTCGTAAAAGTTGGTCAAACCGTGCAGGCTGGTGATACGCTTGGTATTATCGAAGCGATGAAAATCATGAACCCGCTTGAGGCAACTCAAAGTGGTGTCATTGCTGAAATCTTAGTGGACAACTCTGAGGTTGTACAGTTTGGCCAGCCTGTTATACGCTATAAAGCCTAATTGTACTCGCTACACCTTATTTTGTTATGTTCAATACCTCGTTCATACTCATATTATATGAGTAATATATAACGACTGGATTGATCAACGCCGCTTTGACGAGGATGACCCTATGATAAAAAAACTGCTCATCGCCAACCGAGGTGAGATTGCTCTACGTATCGTACGTGCGTGTAAAGCACTTGGTATAGAGACTGTCGGTATTTACTCCACTGCTGATGAAAACCTCATGCATCTGCGCTTTGTCGATGAAGCCATCTGTATCGGCAAACCGAATGCTAGCGAAAGTTATTTGAATATCAATACTATTTTAACGGCTGCTGAAATCTCTGGTGCTGATGCCATTCATCCTGGTTATGGTTTTTTGGCCGAAAACGCTGAATTCGCTGAACGTATTGAAGAAGCTGGATTAACTTTTGTAGGCCCTAATGCTGATCATATTCGGCTCATGGGTAATAAAGTTTCTGCCATTAATGCGATGAAAAAGGCTGGCGTACCCACTGTTCCTGGTTCAGTTGGTGCTGTTACTATGCACAACGCTGAAGAACAAGCTCGTAATATTGGCTTTCCGTTGATCATTAAAGCTGCTTCTGGCGGTGGTGGACGCGGTATGCGTGTCGTTGAACGTTTTGATGAGCTGGTTGGTCAAGTACAAGCGGCAAGACAAGAAGCTGAGCTATGGTTTGGCGATGATACTGTCTATATGGAGCGTTACTTACAAAACCCGCGCCATGTCGAGATCCAAGTATTGGGCGATGGTAATGGTAATGCTATTCATCTTTATGATCGCGACTGCTCACTACAGCGTCGTCACCAAAAGGTGTTAGAAGAAGCGCCTGCTCCTGATATTCCGGATGATGTCCGTGAACCAATACTCCAAGCTTGTGTTAAAGCGTGTGAGCTGGTTGAATATCGCGGCGCTGGTACGTTTGAGTTTTTATTCGAAAATAATGAATTTTTCTTTATTGAGATGAATACACGGGTACAAGTTGAGCATCCTGTGACTGAAATGATCACTGGTATTGATGTAGTGGTTGAACAATTAAAAATCGCTGCAGGTTATGGCTTATCTTATCGTCAAGATGAGATTGAAATTCAAGGTCACGCAATCGAATGTCGTATCAATGCTGAAGACCCAGTAACTTTTATGCCTTCACCTGGCAAAGTTACGCAGCTGTACGCGCCTAGTGGCGCTGGTGTACGTTTTGATTCGCATTTATATCCTGGCTATGAAATCCCTAGCTATTATGACTCATTGATTGGTAAGCTCATTTGTCATGGACAGACTCGCCAGCAAGCTATCGCAAAAACAGTACATGCGCTTGATGAGCTTATTATCGAAGGCATAAAAACCAACATTCCTATGCATCGCGATGTCATTTTAGCGGATGAAAACTTCGTTAATGAAGCGCAAAATATCCATTATCTTGAAGAAGAAATGCTTGAAACGCAAAAGACTAAAGTTGCAAAATAAAGAGAATTTTGATGCTTCAAATAAAAACCGCTCCCCTATAAGAG